>SKIH01000065.1 GCA_007116525.1 Bacilli bacterium | reverse complement strand
TTTTTCATGTTTTCTTTGTGTTGCTTTTGTTTTTCGTACTTAAACTTATTGTAATCCATGATTTTACAAACAGGTGGATTTGAGTTCGAACTTATCATTACAAGGTCAAAACCAGCATATTCCGCTAGTGTTCTTGCATCTTTAATGTTCTTAACACCCATTTTTTCACCGTTCGGTCCAATTACCATAACCTCAGCAGCCTTGATGTGTTCATTAATATAATTATCATCACTTTTTCTAGTTCTTTTAATATTGACACCTCCATAAAAAAAGTAGATACATAGTATCCACAATAAATCCAACATAACAATGTTATTGGCTTTAACCCAAAGCTTTAGCAATCGGGTGAGAAGTGGATACTTCTGCTTTCCTTTTCAATATATACAAATTATACTAGAACTAAAATCATATGTCAACAGTTATGCTCTAGAATCGTACTTTCCGTCTTTAGTTGATACGATAACAGTTTCTCCTTGTTCAATAAATAATGGAACTTTAACCATATGCCCACTTTCTAAATAAGCTTCTTTAGTAGCTCCCCCTGTTGTATTGCCTTTCACAGCTGGTTCTGTTTTTACAACTTTTAAACTCACTTTATCAGGAAGTAAAACCCCTAACACTTCATTACCATAAAACATAATTTCGATATCCATATTTTCTTTTAAAAACGGTTTTGCATCTTTCGTTGCTACTTCGTCTAATTCAATTTGTTCATATGTGGTCATGTCCATAAAGTGATAGTTATTTTGATCGACATATAAAAACTGCATTTTCTTTTTAGATATATTTGCCTGTTCAAATTTTATATTAGTATTAAATGTTTTATCAATGTTAGAACCTGTTCTTAGATCCTTTAATTTAATTCTAACGAATGCAGGACCTTTACCAGGTTTAACATGTTTAAAATCTAAAATTTGATATATCTTTTCATCTATTTTTATAGTCAGACCATTACTAATATTATTAATATTTATCATACATTATCCTTTCTTTAAAAAAAATAAGGTCGTCCTTATTTTTTTTCTTTATGTAAAGTCGTAGTTTGACACCTTGAACAATATTTTTTAAGTTCTAATCGATCAACTGTGTTTCTTTTATTTTTAGGGGTACGGTAGTTTTCCTCGTTACATGTATTACACTTAAGCGTCACGTGCGCTCTAGCATCTCCTTTTTTTGCCATATTCTTCCCTCCTTTTTTGAAATCTTTCTCATTATACCAAATTATTCCATAATTTCAAAGATATTTTTGCTAACTTCACCAATTAACCTTCTATTGACTCTTGTAACTGTTCTACTAGTCCTATTTTCATGCGAAACATCAGGTGAAATAACAGTAAGAACATACTTTGGATCATCATACGGCATATATCCCGCAAATGTGTGAGTAATCGTTTGAGTATCTATTACCCCATCGCCCGTAGTGTCGACAAAACTTTCACTAGTTCCCGTCTTCCCAGCTGGATTATATGATGGATCTATTACATAATAACCCGTTCCACCAGGTAACATCACTGCTCTCAAGCCTTCTTTGACCCTTGAAAAGTGTTCTTTTTCAACATCTAAAACATTTAAAACTTCAGGCGATGAATCTTTTATTTTTTTCTCTAAATTTGAGCTACTATCATATACAGATTTAAGCAGCAACGGTTTTAATCTACTGCCCCCATTTGCAACTGTTGTCATATATTGTGAAATTTGAATAGGTGTGTACGTATCATATTGACCGATTGCAAAATCTAATAAAAATCCGGAATCTTTACTTGGACCAACATATCCAATACTTTCAACTGGAACATCTATTTCTGTCTTAATACCTAGTCCGAAATTTTTAAATTCATTTCGATAAATATCAAAAGCCTCAGTTTTTAAACTAAGTGGTCTATTATATGAATAATTTCCTTCACCAATTCTAATAGCCGATCTATATTGGTATGTGTTAGATGATCTAGCCAAAGCCTGAATATCATTGACCCTTCCCATATACCTTATAGAACATTTGATAGGGGTAGATGCGATTTTAATACATGAATCATCTCTAACTTCGCCGATTTCTACGCCCCCGTACTTATAAGCCACCGTTTGAGAAGCCGCTTTAACAACCGACCCAGGCACTACAGGTGATGTGAAAAGACCTGGAGTAAAATCATATATTGTATATTCACCATCTTCATTTTCAACGATTTGCATACCCGCCATCGCTAATATTTCTCCCGTGTTTGGATCGTTGACTATAACAAATGATCTATTATAAAGTTCAGTATTAGGTTCATTTTTCGCTATTCTTAACTGTTCTTCTAAAATTTCTTCAACTCTTTTTTGAAGTTCAATATCAATCGTTAAAACAATATCGCTTCCTCGTTTGCCCGGCTCATGCAAACTTAAACTTCTATCACTTAAAACTTGATAAGTATTTTTAACGCCTCTTAAGTAATCTTCATATTGAAACTCCATTCCACTTACACCTACTCTAGAATTTAAACTGTATCCTTTTTCCAAGTAGTGATCTTTAAGTTCTAATGGAACACCCGATCTACTAGTAGAAACACGTCCTAAAACACTTCTAAACACTCTTTCGTATGGATAATATCTTTCCCATTCTAATCTTGTGTTAAAGCCTTCTAATTTGTCTATCTTTTCTGAGATGACTGCATACTCTTCTTCAGTAATTCCTCTATTTTTTATTATTTTGTCAGAAAAACTGTACCCTACATTCATCAAGTGATACATATGAGCTGCTTTTTTAGTATCATCAGACATATTTCCTATTTCGTCATCAGTTATTCTTTCATATCTAAGTCGATCTATGTCAGATAAACTGATCCTTCTTTCTCTAAGCTTCTGCCACTCTAAATCTGTTATTTTACTATTAACCTCTTGCCTGTTATTTATTATATAAAAAGTTTTTAGTTGTCTTTCTGTGACTCTGCTGTAATCCAAATCGATAAACTTAATAGCCTTATAAGCAAGCTCTACTTCTTTTGATTGGGTAATACCTCTTGGCTTACTATAATAAATTATTCTGTTTGCCTTATTATCAACTATTATGTTCAAATTTCGATCATAAATTCTACCTCTAGGCGCATCCGTGCCTTCAACGATAGTTCTATTTAGCTTACTAGCTTTGATAATATGTTCGTCATGATTAACAACTTGAACTTGAAAAAGAGTCAAAAATAATACCATGTTAAAAAAAACTATCGCCCCTATAACAAGGTTATATCTTTTTTCTATAACTTCGTCTTGGCAATAGTTTTTTTGATAATAACTATTCTTACCTTTAAATATCTTATTTGACTTTTTCATCATATAACTCTTTTACAACATCAAAATTTACAATGTCTAAAAAATTAGTAACATAGTCTGGTCTTAAATTTTGATATTTAAGGTAATAAGCATGTTCCCAAACATCGATCACCATAATCGGATCAAATCCATGCGATATTGGAGATTCCTGATTATTAGCTCTAACTAGTTCAAGTTCTTTATTTGGGTTTAGTGCTAAGAATACCCAACCAGACCCCATTAATGTAGAAGCTTTTTGAGCAAATTCTTCAATAAATGCATCAACACTTCCAAAAGAACTTTCAATTCCTTCTTTTAAACTTCCAGAAATTTCATTAGACCCTCCTGGTTTTAATATTTCAAAATAAAGGTCGTGGTTTATAACTCCTCCAATATTAAATAAAAACCCGACTTTGTCTGCATCATTAACTTGATCAACATCCAATATTAACTCCTCTAAACTTTTAGAAACGTCCAAATTATTTTTCTTAATAATATCATTAAGTTTATTCAAATAATTTTGGTGATGTTTAGTGTGATGTATTTCAATAGTCTTAGCATCTATAACAGGTTCTAGAGCATCGAAGTTATAACTTATCTTTTTCAATTCATACATATTAAATTCCTCCCTTATAATAGTTTCTTATTTTATTAATCAACTCTTCATCAAACTTTTTGTTCCTGATCATCTCTATTTCAAACTTATATGGTGGATAGGCCCTTACCTTCGATTCATCGCTTTCAGTTACATATGGAGTTTCAAGTATTTTTGGAATATCCATAATTCTCTCGTTATAAAGTACATTTATAAGTGTATCAAAACCTAAGTTACCAAACCCAAAGTTCTCATGTCTATCCTTAGCAGCACCGAGTTCGTTTTTACTATCATTAACGTGAATACACATTAATCTATCTAATCCAATAATTTTATCAAACTCATCTAAAACTATATCGAAATTTTTAACCTCATACCCAGCATCATTTATATGACAAGTATCTAAACAAACACCAAGTAAGTGATCTTTTTCAACACCATCTATAATCGTTTTTATTTCTTCGAATTTCGAACCAACTTCAGTACCTTTTCCAGACATAGTTTCAAGTAAAATTTTAGCTTTACCATCTTCTTTTAAAACCTCATTTAAAGCAGCAATTATATTTTTTATCCCTTCTTCCTTAGTTAAAGCAACATGACTTCCAGGATGCAATACAATTTTATCAATACCTAATTTTTCTGATCTTGCTATTTCTTGTTTTAAAAAATCAATTGCAAATTTATAACTATCTTTTTTTATGTTATTTGCAAGGTTTATTATATATGGAGCATGCACCACAATATTAGTGGGATCCATACCCTCCTCTTTCATTTTATTCAAAGCTTTCTTTGTAAGCTCATCATCTATCTCAGAGCGCCTAGTATTTTGTGGAGCACCAGTATATATCATAAAAGCATTTGCTCCATAAGATAAGGCTTCTTCTAAACTACCTAATAGTTGTTTATCTTTTCCAAACGAGACGTGAGATCCTATAATTAAATTGTTCATTTCGTACTCTCCTCTCTATATTAAATTATACCTTACCGTCTCCTTTTTTTCAAATGAAAAGAACAAACTTTTGTTTGTTCTTATAGTTTACTAATTATTGCTTCCAGTTGTTTGATTTCCAACTCTAAACTTTCTTTTTTAGCTTTAACAACAGCTTCTGGAGCATTTGCAACATAATTTTCGTTTGAAAGTAATTTATTTCTTCTTTCAATTGATTTTTCAAGACGTTCTTTTTCTTTTTTTAAAGTCTCCATATCAATCGGATTATTAACATTAGAATCATAAACAAATTTAACTACGTTATCTTTAAGTGCAATATCAATAAACGCATCATAATCGCTTTCGTCTAATATATCTGACTTAGTCATCTTAACAATAACTTTTTTATTCTCTTCAACTAAACTATTATCATTAATAATTCCAAATGACTTATTAATTTTTTCTTCTTGTCTAATCTTTCTAACTTTTGTTATTAATGCAATAAGTTCATCTATATTAGTACTTTTAAAAATTAACTTTTTATCATATTTAGGATATTCACTAACCATTATAGATCCTTCATTAAAGTTACTATATATTTCTTCAGTTACATACGGCATAAATGGGTGAAGCATCTTTAAAATGTTTTTCAACACTAAAGATAAAACCGCTTTTGTGTTGTTGTTCATATCAAGTTTAGACAACTCTATATACCAATCACAAAAATCATCCCATACAAACGAATATATAGCATTACCACATATATTAAATTCATATTTATCCATATGTTTAGTTACCACTTTAATAGTATCATTCATTTTATTAAGTATCCATTTATCATACTCGCTCAAATTATTTAAATCTATTTCAAAATTATCTTCTTCTATATTAATAAAAACATATCTAGAAGCATTCCAGAACTTATTTATAAAGTTCCAAGTAGACTTAACTTTTTCTTCATCAAAATTGAGGTCATACCCTGGTGCAGCACCGGTTGCTAAATAATATCTAAGTGAATCTGTACCATATTTTTCAACCATATCCAGTGGATCTATCCCATTACCTAGTGATTTACTCATCTTACGCCCTTCTTTATCTCTTACAAGACCATGAAGTAAAACAGCATCAAAAGGCTTCTCACCCGTGAATTCAACACTTTGAAAAAGCATCCTAGCAACCCAAAAGAAAATAATATCAACACCTGTTACTAACAAGTCTCCTGGGAAATACCTTTCATCAATTTCATTAGGCCAACCTAGCGTTGAAAACGGCCATAAAGCACTTGAAAACCAAGTATCAAGCACATCAGGATCTCTAGTCCATCCTTCTGTTTCTGGTGGTGTTTTAGAAACATAAATTTCATCACCCTTATACCAAACAGGTATTTGATGTCCCCACCAAAGTTGCCTAGATATACACCAATCATGTACGCCTTCAAGCCAATTATTTAAAACTTTTTCCAATCTTTTTGGATAAACTTTAACTTTGTCATCACTGCTTTGAAGTTCCAAAACAGCTTTTGCTAGCCCATCCATTTTAACAAACCACTGTTTAGACAAATAAGGTTCCACAATTGCATTACTACGTTCACTATGTCCTACCGAATGAACGATTTTTTCTTCTTGAATTAATAAATCTTTTTCTTTTAATTCCTCAACTAATTTTTTTCTACACTCAAACCTATCTAGCCCGTCATAATGAAAAGCATTTTCATTCATTTTTCCATCTTCTGCTATGCACACTACTCTTTTTAAATTGTGGCGTTCCCCTACTAAAAAGTCGTTAGGATCATGAGCAGGAGTAATTTTAACTGCTCCACTACCTTTTTCCATATCAGCATAATCATCAGCAATAACATCAATTAGTTTGTTTGCAATAGGTAAAATAACTTTTTTACCTATAAACTTTTTGTTTTTATCATCATTAGGATTAACAGCAATAGCAGTATCTCCAAATAAGGTTTCGGGTCTAGTAGTTGCTATTTCCAAATAATCACTGTTATCTTCTAAAAAATATTTTATATGATAAAAACACCCCTGAATGTCCTTGTGAATAACTTCCTCATTAGATAAAGCAGTCATAGCCACAGGATCCCAATTTATAATACGCTCGCCTCTATAAATCAAACCTTTTTCATAAAGTTTAACGAAAGATTCCAAAACTGCATCTGAAGATCCTTCATCTAAAGTAAATCTCTCTTTTGAATAATCCAATGATAAACCTAAAGTAGCCCATTGTTCTCTAATAGACTTAGCATACTCATCCTTCCAACTCCAAGCGTGAACCATCCACTCATCTCTATCCATTTTTCTTGGGTCTAAACCTTCACTCATCAATTTTTTATCAATTTTTGCTTGTGTAGATATTCCAGCATGATCCATACCTGGAAGATATAAAGTATCAAAGCCTTGCATTTTTTTAAACCTAATTACAGCATCTTGAATTGTACCATCCATCGCATGACCAATATGCAATTTACCTGTTATATTAGGCGGAGGTAATACTATACAAAAAGGCTTCTTATCATCTTTACCACTTTTAAAATGACCTGCTTCTAGCCACTCTTTGTATTTCCCCTTTTCAACTTTAAAATGATTATATTTATTTTCCATTTTTTTCACCTCTACTATAAACATATTCCATTATGTTTTCTTCTATTTTTTTCAATTCTTCATCATTACGTCTGTAAACTATTTCCTCCAAATAACCACTACTTTCTAAATATTTGAAACTATATTCATAATTCAAATCATATACTAGTCCCAAATTAGTTAAGTGCTTATCTGATTTACTTTTAACATTGATAGCATCCACAGATTTCATCTTTTTTAAATCAGCAACCGCCTCTTTTGAAAAATCTTTTTCCATAGACACATCAATAATATTTTTAGAAACTAAATACAAAATATCTAATTTATCGGCATCTCTAATTAACTTAGACATTAATAATTCTCTTTCATTTAACCCTTTTTCAATATTAAGCTTATTGTGATTTCTAATCGCGGCTGCTACAACACCATAGTCATCGACATCTACGTCATATTCATTAATCAAACCCATTTCAATCAATAAGTTTGCTCCGTGTTCACCGTGATCCATAGTTTTTAAATCATCAAAGCTGTGATATCTCGAAATTTGATCAAATCTACCATAGTCATGAGTAAGACCAATAATGTAGGCTAGTTTTATATCTTTTTCATCTAATTTCATATTTTTAGCAATATCTTCACATAATTTAGCCACCCTAATGGAATGGGAAACTTTCAAGCTGATTAGTTTGTCGTTTTTATCATACTTGTTTGTATAATCCTTAAAAACTTCTAAATATTTTTCCAAAATATCACCTCCAATAAAAAAATCACATCCTAATAAGGACGTGATTACGTGGTACCACCTTAATTCACAGCTAATGCTGCCTCAAAATACTTAACGTGCATTATCCGTTTTTACTCCAAAGCAACCTTCATCTAATTTCATTACTAGCTTCCACCAAACACTAGCTCTCTATAAAATCCATCTAGACTACTCCTCTTTTTCAACACAAAATAATATTAAAATTAATTATAAGTTATTTTGTTAATATAGTCAACACGATTAGATGAGCCTAAATATGTGACCACCAATATCACTAAAAACATGCACTGTATATCCGTTATGTGAGAAAATTTCGCCACCTAGAGCTTTTTGCGAACCTTCATATCTAATTATTACAATACCTGATCCACCAGCACCAGATTCACCCCCACGGGCTCCGCCGCCGCCGCCGCCAGTATTAGGCATCGCATCTTCTCCTTTAGCAGAAGTCATTCCCCATTCGTAATTAGGATCTGACTCTCCGCTACTAATATAATAAGACGGATCATTAATTCTTTGATTTCTATAAGCACCTCGGCCACCGCCACCGTAACCACCGGCTCCATAACTTTCATGCCCAGTAGAGTTTATTCCGCCGCCGCCGCCGCCGGAAAACCAAAGTTGATCACCCACTAAGTGTCCTACTGAAAGCGGACCGAAAATGTCTCTGAAGTTATAAACTTTACCTTCGACCATCACTTCGAACATCCCTTGTCCACCGGCATTTCTACCTAACTGAATGCGCCCATCTATAGGTACCGCATTATCAGACATACCCGGAGTTCCAGCACCGCCTCCACCATATCCCATATCTCCTGAGACACGACTTCCACCGATATTACCGAAGCCTCCTGATAATGAAGTTCTTTGCAATGTTAATCCACCGGCCGCTTCATAGTGGCCACCACCACCTGAGCCACCTGAACCATCATGACCAGGGTATTGAGTATTTCTTATACCGCCACCGCCGCCTAAGGCAATTAATTCACCAAAAAAGGAATTTTCGCCATTTTCACCGTGACTTCTTAAAGCAGCATCATACTGAGATTCTTCTTTTGCTTCTCCACCCGAGCCTACATATACCGGAACAG
>SKIH01000029.1 GCA_007116525.1 Bacilli bacterium | reverse complement strand
GAAGCTGAAGAATTAAAAGCTAAGTTAGAAGAAGCTGGCGCTACTATCGAACTTAAATAATTAATAATAAATACTTTATAGCCTGTACTATTATATAGTGCGGGCTTTAAGTGTTTTATAAAGGTGGAGTATGAAACATTATTTTCAAAACGATGAGACATTAAAAACCGAAGAGAAAAAAAAGGAAGTTTTTATAAAAGACACTAAGTATGTATTTAAAACAGATCATGGTGTTTTTTCTAAAAAAGGGTTAGATTTCGGCACTAGGACTTTGCTTGAAAGCATTGATTTATCAATGATTAAAGGCGATGTTTTAGATTTCGGTTGTGGATATGGCCCAGTAGGAATCTTTATAAAAGACAAGACTTCAGCAAAAGTTGATATGATAGATGTCAACGAAAGAGCATTAAAACTTGCTAAAGATAATGCTTTGTTGAACGATGTTAGTGTAAATGTTTTTTATAGTGATTGTTATGAGAATGTAGAGTGTAAATATGACTTTATTATTTCAAATCCTCCAATTAGAGTAGGAAATGAAATTTTATATAAAATATTATTTGACGCTAAACAGCATTTAAAGAATAATGGTAGTTTAATTATTGTTATAAACAAAAACCAAGGGGCAAAAACTATTCTTAATAAATTAAGCGAAAAATATGAGGTAAGTGTTATAAACAAAAACAAAGGGTTTTATATTATTGAAGCTCGAAACGTTTGACAGTTTGCACTTTCTTTGGTAACATTATATATTGGTGACATGCTTTTTAATTTTAAGAGAGTATTTCTGAACAAAATTTTAGTTATAGGGGTGGATGAATGGCTTACAAAACCAAAAAATACGGAGATTATCGTGAAAGAAGATCATATGCAAAAACTGAAAATGCAATTGGTCTGGGAAACCTAATAGAAATCCAGAAAGAATCATACCAAAAATTTATAGAAGAAGGTATTAAGGAAGTATTCGAAGATATTTTTCCAGTAGAGAATTTTACTGGAAATTTGGCGTTGGAATTTGGAGAATATAGTTTTGACGAACCAACATATTCTATTAAGGGATGCAAAGATAGAAAATCAACATACGCTGCACCATTAAAAGTGCAGGCAAGACTTTTCAATAATGAAACAGGGGAAGTTACAGAACAAAATATATTTTTAGGAGATATGCCATTAATGACAGAAAATGGTACTTTTGTGTTTAATGGAGCTGAGCGTTTTATAGCGTCTCAGTTAGTTAGATCGCCTAGTGTTTATTTTGAGCGTGATATAGATAAAAATGGGAGAGTTTTAATAAATGGACAATTAATTCCATCTAGAGGAACGTATTTAGAGTATGAAACAGATGCAAGAGATATTTTTTATGTTCGTATTGATCGTACTAGAAAACTTCCAGCAACTTCACTACTAAGAGCAATAGGACTTTCTAATGATGAAGATATTATTGGTCTTTTTGGTGAGAATGATTTTATTCAAAAAACTATGGAAAAAGATGCAAATAAAAATAGGGATGAAGCGTTGATAGACATTCATTCAAAGTTAAGACCGGGTGAACCGTCAACTTTGGAAAGTTCTAAAAACCAATTAATCGCTAGATTTTTTGATGCGTTTAAATATGACCTAGCTAAAGTAGGTAGATATAAGTTTAATAAAAAACTTAATGTTTTTGATAGATTAATGGATACTGTACTTGCTGAAGATATTAAAAAAGGTAAAAAAGTAATATTTGAAAAAGGAACGAAAGTTGATAAAGAAGTATTACTTAAATTAAAGGAACTACTAGACGAAGGATATGGAATTACAGAAGTTCCAATAAATGTAGAATTAGATACTTATAATAAAGTTCAAGTTATTAAAGTATATTCTAAGACAAATCCTGATAAAGTTGTTCCAATAGTAGGTAGCGATCCTTCTATAGAAGAAAAAAGATTAACAATTTCAGATATTTATGCATCTATTTCTTATTACTTGAATTTATTTGAAGGAATAGGACAATACGATGAGATAGATCACTTATCTAATAGACGTGTTAAGCAAGTTGGAGAATTATTGCAAAATCAATTTAGAATTGGTATTAAAAGAATTGAAAAAATGGTTAGAGATAGAATGTCTACTCAAGATATTAATGAAGTTACACCAAAGTCACTTATTAATATTAGACCACTTACAGCTGCTATAAAAGAGTTTTTTGGAAGTTCTCAACTTTCACAATTTTTAGATCAAACAAACCCAGTTAGTGAAATGTCTGCTAAAAGAAGATTAACATCACTAGGACCTGGTGGTTTATCTAGAGAAAGAGCAAGTATGGAAGTTCGTGACGTTAACGTTTCCCATTATGGTAGACTATGTCCTATTGAAACTCCAGAGGGACCAAATATTGGTCTTATTACTCAACTTGCAAGTTATGCAAAGATTAATGAATATGGATTTATAATGTCTCCATATAGAAGAGTAGTTGATCAAAAAGTAACAGATGAAATAGTATACATGACTGCTGATGAGGAATTACCTTACTATATTTCACAAGCTACAACTTTTTTAGACGAAGAGGGATATATAAAAGAAGATAAGATTTCTGCAAGAAATCGTGGTGAGACTGTTATGGCAAGTAAGGAAGATATTGACTTCTTAGATGTTTCGCCTCAACAAACAGTTTCTATTACGACATCTGGAGTTCCATTTTTGGAGCATGATGATGGTAAAAGAGCTCTTATGGGTTCAAACATGCAAAGACAAGCAGTTCCTTTGATTAAACCAGAATCAGCACTTGTTGGTACTGGTATAGAGGCTATATCAGCATATGACTCTGGAGTTTTAGTTAAATCTAAAGCTGATGGTGTCGTAAGTTATGTTGACTCTAAAAAAATAGTTGTTAAAACTAAAAAGGCAGAAGAAACTTATTATTTAGATAAATTTGAAATTACAAACTCTAATACTTGTTATAATCAACAACCAATTGTAAAAGCTGGAGATAAAGTTAAAAAAGGTATGGTTATTGCAGATGGTGCATCTACTGAACTTGGTGAGATGGCTGTTGGTAAAAACTTAACTGTAGCATTTATGAACTACGATGGTTATAACTATGAGGATGCTGTTGTTATAAACGAAAGATTAGTAAAAGATGATGTTTATACATCTATTCATATAGATCAATACGATATTGAGAGTAGAGATACTAAATTAGGACCAGAGGAATTTACAAGAGATATTCCTAATGTATCTGAGGATGCAAGAAAGAACTTGGATGATACTGGTATTGTAAGAATTGGTACAGTTGTTGGAGACGATGATATTTTAGTAGGTAGAGTTACTCCAAAAGGTGTGGCTGAATTAACTTCAGAAGAGAAACTTTTGCATGCTATATTTGGTGAAAAAACAAGAGAAGTTAGAGATACTTCACTTAGAGTTCCACACGGTGGTGGCGGAATTGTTCAAGATGTAAAAGTATTTACAAAAGAAAATTGCGACGAACTAGGACCAGGAGTTCTTAGAAGAGTAAGTGTTTATATTGCTAAGAAAAGAAAAGTTAATGTTGGTGATAAAATCGCTGGTCGACATGGTAATAAGGGAGTTATTTCGCTTGTGTTACCAGAAGAAGATATGCCATATATGAAAGATGGCACACAAATTGATATTTTATTAAATCCACTTGGAGTTCCATCTCGTATGAATATCGGACAAATTTTAGAAATCCATTTAGGTATGGCTGCTAAAAAATTAGGTATTCATGTTTCTACACCGGTTTTTGATGGAGCAACTAAAGAAGAAATATTAGATTCACTTGAAGAAGCTGGACTTGGTAGAAGTGGTAAGTTTAAACTTTACGATGGAAGAACAGGTGAAGCTTTCGATGATCAAATAAGTGTTGGTGTAATGTATATGCTAAAACTTAACCACATGATCGATGATAAGCTACATGCTAGAGCTATCGGACCTTATTCACTTGTTACGCAACAACCACTTGGTGGTAAAGCTCAAATGGGTGGACAAAGATTTGGTGAAATGGAAGTTTGGGCATTGTATGCATATGGTGCGGCTAACATATTACAAGAGATTATGACTGTTAAGTCAGATGACGTAGTAGGTCGTGTTAAAGTTTACGAAGCGCTTGCTAAAGGAAATCCAATACCAAAACCTGGTATTCCAGAATCATTTAGAGTATTAATTAAAGAATTACAAGCGTTAGGACTTGATATTACGGTTTTATCAGAAGATGGTAAGTATCGTGAGATTAGGGACTTAGAAGAGTTAGAACATCAAAAAGAAGAAGCTGCTAAATTGGCGCTAAAAGAGGCTGATGAAGTCGACGAAGTAGAAGAAGTCGAAGAAATAGAAGAAGAATTTCTATTAGAAGACACTGCTTTGAGTAGTAAAGCAATTGAGGCTTTGGAAAAAGTTGGTTATAAAACTTTAAATGAAATTAAAGATATCGATTTAACCGGAGTGATTGACGAGTTATCTTTAGAAGAAGTAAAAGAAGAACTTGCAAGTCGCTTCAATGAAAAAAATATTGAAAAAGGAGATGACGCTTAATGAATGTAAATAGTTTTGAGGGTATTAAAATTGGAATTGCATCTCCTGATAAAATTAGAAGTTGGTCTTATGGTGAAGTTACGAAAGCTGAAACAATAAACTATCGTACTTTAAAACCTGAAAAAGAAGGATTATTTTGTGAAAAAATCTTTGGACCAAGTAAAGATTTTGAATGTAATTGTGGAAAGTATAAAAGACTTAGATATAAAGGTGTTACTTGTGACCGTTGTGGTGTTGAAGTAACTTCTGCAAAAGTTAGAAGAGAGAGAATGGGACACATTGAACTTGCTAGTCCTGTTTCTCATATTTGGTTTTCAAAAGGAGTTCCACCTCGTATGGCACTTGTTTTGAAAATGACTCCAAGAGAATTAGAAGAAGTTTTATACTTTGTATCTCATGTTGTTTTAGACCCAGGTCCTGCTCCGCTTGAAAAAAAGCAAACTATATCAGACCGTGAATATCGTAAATATCATGAAATTTATGGAGATCAGTTTAAAGTAGGCATGGGTGCAGAAGCAATAGAGACATTATTAAAAGATGTTGATTTAGATAAAGAAATTGACGATATAAATAAAGAATTAGCTGAAATTAAAGATAACACTTCTCAAGCGAGAATTAAGTTAATTAAAAGGTTAGAAGTTTTAGGAGCACTAAAACAATCTGGTAACAAGGCTGAGTGGATGGTTTTAAGAGCGCTTCCAGTTATCCCACCAGAGTTAAGACCTATGATTCAACTTGATGGTGGTAGATTTGCTGCTAGTGACTTAAATGACCTTTATAGAAGAGTTATAAATAGAAATAATAGACTTAGAAAATTATTTGACCTTGGAGCTCCATCGATAATTATTCAAAATGAGAAAAGAATGCTTCAAGAAGCTGTAGATGCACTATTTGATAATGGACGTCGTGGTAAAAATATTACTGGCCCAGGAAATAGACCACTTAAATCATTATCTAATATGCTTAAAGGTAAGCAAGGACGTTTCCGTCAAAACTTACTAGGTAAGCGTGTTGATTATTCTGGTCGTTCAGTTATCGTTGTTGGGCCTAACTTAAAAATGTATGAATGTGGTATTCCAAAAGAAATGGCTTTAGAGCTTTTCAAACCACATGTTATAAATGGTTTAATGAAAAAAGAATTAGCATCTAATATAAAAGCTGCTAAAAGAATGATAGAAAATCAAGATCCAAAAGTATGGGACGTAGTTGAAGAAAAAATTCAAGAACATCCAGTGCTTTTAAATAGAGCACCGACTCTTCACAGACTTGGTATTCAAGCTTTCCAACCTAGGTTGATAAATGGTAGAGCAATTAGAATTCACCCGCTTGTATGTACAGCGTTTAATGCTGACTTCGATGGTGACCAAATGGCTGTCCATCTTCCAATAGGTGAAGAAGCTCAAGCAGAGGCTAGATTATTAATGTTAGGTTCAAATAATATTTTGAAACCTTCAGATGGTAAACCAATTGTTACTCCAACTCAAGATATGGTTTTAGGTAATTATTACTTAACTATGGAAAAATCAGGTGTTGAGGGAGAAGGTAGAGTATTTAAAGATATTAATGAGGCTATTATGTCTTATGAAAGAAGAGAAATTTGTCTTCATGCGAGAATCGCTCTTCCAGTAAAATCATTTAAATACAAATTATTTCCAGAAGAATATTTAAATCAATACATTATTACTACACCAGGTAAATTAATATTTAATGAAATATTCCCAGACTCTTTCCAATTTATTAATGTTGGAAGCGCTGAAAATATAGAAAATATTACACCGAAAGAATGTTTTGTTAAGATGGGAACAAATTTAAAAGAGCACATTAAAAATGCACCTTTAAATGAACCATTTGGAAATAAGAAGTTAGGTAGTATTATCGCACAAATATATAAAAGATATAAAACTACTGATACATCTTCTATATTAGATAAACTTAAAGATTTAGGGTTCATATATTCTACGAGATCTGGTATTTCAATTGCAATAACAGATATTCATCAAAGTGAATTAAAAGAAGGTTTAGTAGCTGAGAGCCAAGAAAAAGTTGAAAAAATTAATAAACAATTTAAACGTGGTTTAATTACTGAAACTGAACGTAGTGCTAAAGTAATTAGTCTTTGGGAAGATACTAAGGATAATGTAGAAAAAGAACTTGAAAAGAAAATAGTTGGTGACTTGGAAAATCCGGTTTCAATTATGATTAACTCTAAAGCGCGTGGTAATATTAGTTATTATAACCAGCTTGCAGGAATGCGTGGATTATTTACTAAGCCATCATTAGAGTATATTGAAATACCGGTTAAATCTTCGTTTATCGAAGGTGTTACGGTTACAGAGTTCTTTACATCTACTCATGGTACTAGAAAAGGTCTTGCCGATACAGCTTTAAAAACTGCAGGTGCAGGATACTTAACTAGAAGATTAGTTGATGTTGTTCAAGATATGATTGTTAAAACTGAGGATTGTAATACTTCAGAAGGTATTGTTGCTGAAGCATTTATCGATGATAAAGACGGTTCATTAATCGAACCTTTAGAAGAGAGAATTGCAGGAAGGTATACTTGGAAAAACATTATAGACCCTAAAACAAAAGATGTTTTAGTTGAAGCAAATACATTTATTGATGATAAAGTAAGCAAAAAAATAATCGGAGCTGGTGTTACAAAAGTTCCTATTAGAAGTGTTCTTACTTGTAAAGTTGATAGAGGTGTATGTCAAAAATGTTATGGTATTAACCATTCGACAGGTAACGTTGTTGAAGTAGGTGAAGCTGTTGGTATTATCGCAGCTCAATCTATTGGTGAGCCGGGTACACAGCTTACGATGAGAACAATCCACTCTGGTGGTGTTGCTGGTGACGATATTACTCAAGGTTTACCAAGAGTAGAAGAGTTATTCGAAGCTAGAAATCCAAAAGGTAAATCAACAATCGCTGAAATTAATGGTGAAATTATAGATATCGAAGAAGATAAAGGTAGATATACGGTAACTATTAAAAATGATGTTGAAACTAAAGAACACGTAACAAACTATTCAACTAAGTTAATAGTTAAAAAAGGAGATAAAGTAATTGCCGGACAAAAACTTAACCAAGGTGCTATTAGTCCAAAAGAATTATTAGCAGTTACAAATCCTATTACTGTTCAACAATATGTTGTTTCTGAAATTCAGAAAGTATATAGATCACAAGGTGAAGACTTAGCAGATATGCACATTGAAATAATTGCTAGAAGAATGATTTCTAGAATTAAAATTACAGATTCTGGTTCAACAATGATGTTGCCAGGTACAACTTCGAATATAAGTGTATTCACTAATGAAAATAAAAAGGCAATTTTAGAAGGTAAAATACCTGCTAAAGGAAAACCTGTTTTAAGTGGTATTACAAAAGTATCTCTTGAAACTGAGTCGTTCTTATCAGCAGCGTCTTTCCAAGAGACTACTAGAATGTTAACTGATGCCGCTCTTCAAGGTAAAGTTGACCATTTAGAAGGACTTAAAGAAAACGTTATAATTGGTAAGTTAATTCCAGCGGGAACAGGAGCTAAGAAATATAAAAATCCTAGCTTCGATTTAGAAATAGATCTTCTTAAAGAAGAACCTATGGAAGCCTTAGAAAAAGAATTGTTAGATTAAGACAGCTATGCTGTCTTTTTATTTGACATTAAGGGCTAAAAGTAATAAAATAAGTGTGTAGAGTAAACACAAAGAAATAAGGTGAATATTATGAAAGATCAGCCGAAAAACATACTAGAAATAATTTTAACTTTATTCACTGTTAGTGAAGGACAAGTTAAAGTTTTTATGATAAAGAAAAAAGATGATCCGTATAAAGGATATTGGGTATTACCAAGTGAAGTTTTAAAAGAAGAAGAAGAAGATAGTGAAACACTTGATTATATAATTAAAAACATAGTAGGAATAGACGGAGTTTCATATGAACCTTATGGTGTTTATAGTAAATTAGATAGAGATATCGAAAATAGGGTAGTTGGAATAAATTATGTTGGTTTAATTAATAGTACAATCGTTGATTTAAAACAACAGGACATAGAATATGATTATGAGTGGTTTAATATAGACAATTTACCTAAAATCGGATATGATCATTTAGATATTGTAAATGATTCAAGAGAGTACTTAAAAAAGAAACTTGTTAATAGTACGGTATTAAAAGACTTGTTTCCTAGTGATTTTACACTACCAGAAATTCAAAGAACGTATGAGCAAATATTAAACAAGACTTTTGATAGAAGGAATTTTAGAAAGAAATTTATTAATTTGGGGTTAATAGAAGATACTGGCTACAAAAATGAGTCTCAAAATGGGAGACCAGCAAAGTTATACAGTTTTAAAGACGATATTAAAGAAAGGGATTTATTTTAGGAGGTAGTTATGAAAAGTATTTTTAAAGACAATAAAGGTTGGGGGATAGCAGATGAATTTAAAATCATCGCAGTTTTAGCTCTAGCATTAGTTGTTGCAGTAGTTTTGATTAATAGAAACTTTGGAGGCGCTGATTTAGATGAAATCACATTTACAACCGAAGAGATTGTATTAAATGCAGCGAGCGAATATGTTTCTGATAATTATGGTTCGATAAACGATGGTGATGAACTAATAGTAAGAGATGAAAACCTTATTGATGATGGTTATTTAGATGCTTCAGATATCGAAGGTTGTGAGTGGGCAATCCATATAATTGGTGACGACTACACAGCATATAGTGAATGTGGTTAAAAAATAAAG
>SKIH01000035.1 GCA_007116525.1 Bacilli bacterium | reverse complement strand
AAATTAATACAACATTAATAACAATATTTTTATATTTAAATAAAAACCTCAAAAAAACCACCTCATTAATATATACGATTAATAAGGTGGAATTCTTTTATTTTATTTTAACTTTTTTTCTGACGGATTCTATATGAACTCTTTGTAGTAATGAAAGTCCAGTAATAAATGATATTGTAAATGATCCCCCGTAACTGAAAAATGGGAGTGGAACTCCTGTAAGTGGTATTACTGCAAGTAATCCTCCTAGGTTTATAAATATATGAAAAAACATATAAAATGAAAAACCTAATGCAATATATCTTCCTCTTATATTTGCTGCATTATTTGCAATAGAAAGTGATCTTTTTAATATATAAAACATAAATATTATGATTAATGAAGAACCAACAAAACCAATTTCTTCTGCTATAATTGCAAAAACCATGTCAGTATGTGCATCTGGTATATATGAGTGTTTCTGTGCACTATTTCCTAATCCAACCCCAAATATTCCACCCTCATTTATTGCTATGAAAGAGTTACAGACTTGAAAACCCCAATTTTCATAATCAGAACATGGATCTTTAAAATTAGTTAAACGATTCATTTGGTTTGGACCAAACATACCTGTACTGTTCACCGCCATATACATCCCTAAGAAAAGACCTACAACAGTGGCTCCAATAATTAAAGTTTTCTTATCACTTCTTTTAATCGGACTTGCCAAAAATATACAAACACTTATTAGTCCAATTAGACCGCCACCACCGGCATCCATTTGAAATAAGATAACAACTAAAGGTATTATAAATAAAATGCTTAAAATTATTGCAATTAATTTGCCATTTTCTTGAAGTTTTATTTTAGGGCTTTTAAGTCTGTGATAATGTTTATCAAACAGCATTGCTGTCAATAATATAATCGCCGGTTTAGCAAATTCACTGGGTTGTCCACCTGTTGGAAGCCAATTTAAATTACCTTTATGAACTTGACCGATTAATACAACTAAAACATTTAAGAAAAAAGCTCCACCAAATGCTAATACCGCAATTTCATACATTTTTTTAGTGTTTATATTAATAACAAACAAAAATATTAAAAGTCCTATTGCTAGGAAAAAAGCATGTCTTTGCATAAAGTGAAAAATTGGTGCGTTATACCTTGCAACAGTCTCTGATGAGGCAGATAAAACATTTAAAAGACCAAACGCAAAAAATATCGACGATATAATCGCAATTGGTTTATCAATATCTTTTAAATTTTTCTTTGTCATTTTAATAATATCAGACACGTTATCACCTTATAAAATTATATCATAAATATGAGCATTTATAACAAAAAAAAGTAAATTAAAAGTAAAGTATGATATAATATTTATGACGGGGTGATACTATGTATAAAGAGTTGAATATCCTTAAGGATTCAAACAAAATATTAAGAAAAAAAAGTAAAGAAGTTGAGTTCCCTATATCGAATGAAGATAAGGACTTAATTAAAGATATAATTAACCATTTAACATTTAGTCAAATACCAGAATTGTCTGAAAAATATAATTTAAGACCCGGTATGGGGCTTGCTTTTGTACAGCTAGGAATGTTAAAAAGAATAATAGTAATAGTCCATGAATATGAAGTGGCTAAATTTAAAGAGTATGTTGTTATTAACCCTAAAGTGGTTTCAGAGTCTAAAGAATTAATGGCTGCTGCCCTTGGTGAAGGTTGTTTGTCAGTAGATAGAGAAATTGAAGGACATGTACTTAGAAATGCTAGAATTACGATAGAAGGTTTTGATATGGATGGCAACCCTATTAAAATACGAGCAAGAGAAGAACTAGCAATAGCATTTCAACATGAGATAGATCATTTAAATGGTATTATGTTTTATGATAGAATTGATCCAAAAAGAAAATTTTATGCTGATGATGAAATTAGATTATTATAATTAGTTAGGTGGTAATATGAGGAAAATAAAATATTTGATTAAACGAGTTGTTAATATGAACTTTAGTAACTTCTTTAATTATATTAATAAGACTCACCATAGAAGTAACAAAAACAAAATTTATTTATTTTTAGATATCATGTACTGTGGTTTAAAGTATCAAGCTGGATATATGGATTACTATCTGTTTGAAATGGAAACTATGAACAAAGCACAAAGAGAAACTGTAATTACCAGAGGGAAAAATAACTCTATTATTACTTTTTTCAATGATAAATCACAATTTAGTACGTTTTTAAATAAACCAAAATTCAACAAAACGTTCGATCAATTTATTAATCGTGACTGGATATTTATTACTAATGAAAGTTTTACTGAATTTGAAGATTTCATAAAAAATAAACAATACGTTGTAGCTAAACCAACCGATGGTACTTGTGGCAAAGGAATTGAAATAATTGACTTGAATTTGTGGGAAAAAAATAAACTATTTAACTATCTGATTAATAACAAAATTACTTTGCTAGAGGAGAAAATACTACAAGACGATAAAGTTAACGAAGTTTATCCTAATTCTATAAATACAATTCGAATAATTACATTATGTAACAAAAAAAATGAGAAATCGACCGTGTTTGCAGCTTATTTTAGAATCGGTAATAACAACAAAATAGTAGATAACTTTAATAGTGGTGGTATGGTTGTTCCAATCAATGTAGAAGATGGTAAAATCATTTATCCGGCACTTGATAAAGATGGTAATTTATATAAATCGCATCCTTTAACAAATAAGAATATTGTTGGTTATACTATCCCAAAGTGGAATGAAGTTAAAAAACTTGCTAAAGAACTTGCACAAATGGAAACTAAAGTTGGTATCGTTGGATGGGACATAGCAATAACTAAAGATGGTTTAGATGTTGTTGAAGGAAATGAATTTCCTGGACATGACATTTATCAACTTCCACCGCACAGAACTAATAATGTAGGAATGTTGCCTAGATTTGAAGAAGCGATTAATGAAATTGGATTAACAAAAAAAGACATTTTTTAAATGTCTTTTTTCATTTCCTCTAACTTTACACTAACTAATTTACTAACACCCGACTCTTGCATAGTGATTCCATACAAGGTGTCTGCAAATTCCATTGTCTTTTTCTTATGAGTAATCAATATGAATTGAGTATCTTTTTTAAACTTAGTTAAGAATTCACCAAACGAAGATACGTTTACTTCATCGAGTGCTGCTTCAACTTCGTCTAATATACAAAAAGGAACTGGTCTTGATTTTAGTATCGCAAAAAGTAAACTGATTGCAGTTAACGTTTTCTCACCACCAGATAATAATGAAATACTAGACAGTTTCTTGCCCGGTGGTGACGCTACAATGTTTATTCCAGTCTCTAACATATTACTCTTATCCGTTAACTCCAAGTAAGCATTGCCGCCTTTAAATAGCTCTTTAAATACTGATTGAAAGTTTTCATTAACAACATTAAATGTTTTTTCAAATTCTTTTTTCATAACATTATCCATTTTGTTAATTATTTCTATCAAAGTATTTTCAGCATTGTTTAAATCTTCTATTTGATTTTCCAAAAAGTCTTTTCGTTCACTGACCTTTTCAAACTCTTCTTTAGCGTTAACATTAACATCACCTAAATCTTTAATTTGTGTTTTTAGTGAAGAAACTCTTTTTCTAGCTTCCGTTATTTCCATATCTAAATGATAATTCTTACAAGCATAATCATACGTCATAGAATATGTCTCAGATAAATTATTTAAAAGTGTGTCTAATTTAACATCTACTCTATTTAACTCGATTTCACTTGCTTTAAGCTTTTTAGATATTTCAATATAATTTGAATTTTCCTTCTTCAAACTTAAATTATATAAGTCTAATTCGTCTTTAACTTTTGATTTTTTATTTTCTAAATTTTCCAAGTTGGTTACACATTCATTATATTCTTTTTCCTTATCGTAAAATAACTTCAACACTTCTTCTTCTTCATCAGATAAGGTTTTATTTAAAATATTATTTATACCTTCGATCTCTTTTTCGACTGAATCTAATTTATCATTATATTGATTAATTAAATTATGAAATTCTAAATACTTTTGTTCCGCACTAACTTTTTCTTTTGTTTTTAAGTACATTGAGTCTTCTAAACTTTTAATATTATAATCTATTTCATTAATATCTTCTTCTAGCTTTTTAACTTCAATATCTGCGTCTTTTAATTTATATAAAGTTAATTCAAGTTCATATTTGTCCGCTATAATATTTCTTTCTTTTTTCTTAGAACCTCCAGTAATAGAACCACCAACATGAACAACATCACCATCAAGAGTTACAACTTTAACTCTATTGTTGGTTTTTCTACTAATTTTATTAGCTGAATCTATATCTTTTGATATAACTACTGTTGCAAGTTGATTTTTTATAATATTTTCATATTTAGGATCATATGTTACTAAGTTACTTGCAACATCAACAAACCCCTCTTCGTTTCTTATTTCATTTAATATATTTATATCTACACTTCTTGGTTTAATTATATTAAGTGGAAAGAAAGATGCTTGACCTAGTTTATTTGACTTTAAGTAATTAATTGACTCCTTAGCAATGTTTTCATTATCTACTACTAAGAAATTACTAGCATATGAAAGTGCTGTTGATATTGCTTTAGCATAGTCTCTTTCAACTTCTACAAGTTGTCCGATAGTTCCATGTACACCAGTTAATTTAGGGTTATTTATAATGTTTTTAACAGCATTAGGAAGCGATTGGTTTTCTTCAATTGATTCTTTTAATGATTTTACAAGATTTTTCATTCTCATTTCATTAAATGAAGTAGTTTTAAGTTCTTTTTCTAAATTGCTTCTTTTTTTACTCAACTCAAGAATTTCATTCTCGATATTTTTAATTTTTAAAACACATTCATTAACATCACTTTCAAGACTTTCTTCCTTTGTTTCTAAATTATTAATTTCATTAATGTACTTATATTTAGATTCTTTAAGTGAAACTAGATTGTCATGATATTTAGCATCATCCACTTCGTATTTTTGTCTCTCTAATATAATCTTTTTTCTACTATTAGTCTCTTCCTTTTCCTTAGTTAATTTAACTAATAAATTATTCAAAGTAGAAATTTCCTTTTCTGCTTCCAATATTTTAGATTGAAATTCTTCTACTTTAGCTTCATCACTTCTACTTTTAGTACTTATTTTTGTAACATCTTCATTACAAACCTCGATATCTTTTTTTAACTCCTGATACCTTTCATTCAATGTAGTTATTTCTTTTGTTATTAACGCAACTTCGATGTTACTAAGTTCATCTTTTAAAGTTATATATTTTACTGCCTTATCTCTTTGCGTTTTAAGTGGTTCAACTTGCCTTTTAACTTCATCTAAAATATCGTTTACTCTTAAAATGTTATCATGTGTTTTCTCAAGTTTTCTTAAGGCTTCTTCTTTTCTCTTCTTATATTTTAAAACACCTGCTGCCTCTTCGATTACAACTCTTCTATCATCCGCTTTACTGCTTATAATATCCTCTATTTTACCTTGGCTTATTATATTTAAACTTTCTTTTGAAATACCAGTATCTAAAAATAAATTTGTAATATCTTTTAATCTAGACTTTTGATTATTAATATAATATTCGTTAGTACTATCTTTATATAAAACTCTTTTAATAGAAACTTCGTTATAATCAAGTGGTAAATATTTATCTTTATTATCAAAAATTAAAGTTATAGTTGCTATATTAGCAGGATTTCTATTTGAGGAACCAGAAAAAATAACATTAGTCATGTTATCAGAACCTCTTAATGACTTAACAGATTGTTCTCCTAAAACCCAACGGACAGCATCCACAATATTTGATTTACCACTACCATTAGGACCAACAACCCCTGTAATACCATTATTTAATTCAATTTTAGTATTATCAGCAAAGGATTTGAATCCACTAGCTTTAATTTCTTTTAAATACATATTAAATCACCTGCAAACTATTATAATAATTATACTATATAAACCTTTTAGAAACAATAAAAAAAGCCCTACAAGGGCTTTAAATATACTTTTCTATCAAATCTAAAATTTTTTCTGTTTTAACACTTATTTTTAACACTGAGTCTTTAAATTTATTAGTCTTAACATTATTAGTATCAATAGTTAATAAATGACTTCTTCCAATTTTTTCCAAATTAGTTTTACAACCATAATTTTCATATAATCTTTTAACATATGACGCTTCAATATTGCTTTTAAAAACAATGTATATTGTTTTTTTATTTATAAATATACTATGACTAACAAAGTCTTTCAAATACTTACTAATGTGATTGTAATCTATAAAAATGTAGTCTATATTTTTATTTTTATATATTTTCCTCATTTTTTTCAAAGGAATATCGACAGACTTATCTTTATTATTTTTATTATCTTTATCAGATATTTTTATTGAATTTAACAAATCTACAGTTTTGATTTTTTTACTTTTTTCTATTTTTTTTATAAAAGCATCAAAAGAAATACCTACTAGTATTACTTTGCCACTAACATTATCAATTTGTTTTAAAAGTTCTTTTTCAATTGCTTTCATATTTTCTCCAAACAAAAAACCTAGACAGAAGTGTCGCTAAACGATAAACCTGATCACCCAGGTGGGCATCACAATGCAGAATTAGGATCCTTATTCTAAAAATAAGTATTCAACACATCCGCAAATTAGATTCCCAATCGCTTAAAAATAGAGATTTTCATTTGCAAACACCATCTCATCTAGGGTATTTTAATTATATCATTTAAGATTTTTATAGTCAATTTAATTGTACTCATCAATATAAGATGTTTTTTTGTTGTTTTTACTATACCCAATTACGTTATCAAGGTTAACATTAAACGCACTTGCAAATATATTTTTACGAATATATTGATTTTCTTTTTGCAAATTTTCGATCATTTCTTTTACTTTAACTCGTTTACTATCATTTATCGAACATGCTAGTGGACAACCACAATTGATAAAAGAAAGATCATTATAGTTAACCCATGCTTTTATATGTTTCTCATCGATATTGTAAAGAGGTCTAATAAGTTCTATTCCCTCAAAATTATCACTTTTCAATTTCGGTAACATCGTTTTATAAGTACCACTATATAAAATGTTTAACATAGTAGTCTCAATAACATCATCAAAATGATGTCCGAGCGCTATTTTGTTGCAACCTAGTTCGCTTGCTTTGTTATATAAGTAGCCTCTTCTCATCTTAGCGCATAAATAACATGGTTCCCCTTCTGCATTTTTTTCAACTATTTCAAAAATATCAGTTTCAAAAATTTCTAAATCGATATTTAATCTTTTCGCATTCTCTTTTATCTTCTCTAAATTAGCATCATTATATCCTGGATTCATAGATATAAACTTCAACTTGAAATTTATTCTACCATGTCTTTGAAATTCTTCTAAAACTTTAGCAAGCAAAAAAGAATCCTTGCCACCACTAATACAAACAGCAATAACGTCTTTATCTTGGATCAACTCATAGTCGTATACAGCTCGTATAAATTTACTGAATATTTCTTTTCTATATTTTTTTATAATACTTTTTTCAATTTTTCTATATTCCATTTTATCACCACAACAATTATATAAAAATTATTACTTTATAGCAAGAAAAAAGAGCTCATGCTCTTTATCTCACTTTCATGCCATCAAGTTGTGTTACGTTTTCTTTTCCTTCATCAATCAATTGATCAAGATTACTAGTTTCAAGCAATATTTTTCCTTTTGCATTAGTGATTTTAGCAGCCTCGCCATTCAAGTGAACTAAAATGTATTCGTGTTCGCTGTCTTTACTCATATAAACATTATCATATTTATCAGACACAACAACTACTATGTTGTTTAACTCGATTTCACTACCTGTAATTACAACTTCTGAAAAAGCTTCAAAAGCACAATTATTTAAAACCACATTTCCTGGTGTTGATATTGTTATTTCTCCTTGTAAAAAACAAGAACTTAATTCTAAACTTTTACGTTCATTACTTATTTTTTGATTTACAAAAAGATCGTCTTCTCTCTTATCAACTTTCATAAAGTTTTTATTTTGATTTTCTTTTTTCATTTTCTTCCTCTCCCATACAATCTTCTAACAGTCTCATAGTCATCTCAGTGGTGTCTATGTGAACATTATAATTCGATAATGTATCTCTACATTCTTTTAACCTTTTTTTCATAGCAGGCTTTGTTAAACTAAGTGTTTTAACCGGTGTATATATATCTTTTTCAATAGTCAATTCCATTGGTAATGAAACAACTTGGTCTTCAACCATCCCATTAATGTTGGATGTTAAAAATGCTGTCTCAGTATAATTCTCATCTTCGTTGTCTACTATACCAAGAAGACTGAATTCGTAATTCAAATTATTATCAGATGGAATCGCAATCATTTTATTAGATTTTAACTGCGTACCGTTTTTACGTTTATCATTATTGTGATCTATTATAATAAAGTCTAATTTTTCTAGCTTCTTTGAAATGTTATTCAACGCTTCAGTTCTAGTTTTTATTCTACTGAAATTAAGCAAGTTCAAGTTAAAATTTTTATTAATTTTAATAGAAGATTCAACGTCTTCAGTAATTAATTCTAATGCTTTATAAGCATGAAGTTTCTCTATTTTTAAATTTTCTTGAAAAAAATTAGTTTCCTTTATTTTATTAGCATCGACTCCTAACAAATAAGGCATATTTTTCTTAACAAACTGAATATTTATTTTCTCGCCTCCAGATGTTTCGATAACATATTTATTATCGATTAAATTATCTTTATAATTTTTCAATTGAATTTTTAAGTTATTTAAAATTTCTAATGCATTTTCATCACCAGGATAATTTACATCTTTATTCCAATTCGAGTTATTAGAATAATAAACATCATCTTTTGTAATATGTTTTTTTGCCATAATACACCTCCGTTAATGCTGTATATACTAACACAAGGTATAAACTAAGTCAATAAATAATTATTACCCATACTTTCTATGGGTTAAGTCTATTTGGTCCTCTGTAAATGAATGTTGCTTCTCTAATATTATCTATTTCAAATATTTGCATAACTAATCTTGCAATACCAAAGCCAAATCCACCATGTGGAGGGCATCCGTATCTGAAAAAGTCTACATAGAAATCTAACGATTTTGGATCAATCCCTTTTTCTTCCATTTGCTTAGTTAATATTTCTGGTCTGTGCTCTCTTTGAGCTCCAGTAGTTATCTCAATTCCTTTATATAACAAGTCATAACTTCTAGTTAATCCTTCCTCATCTAACATGTGATAAAAAGGTCTTGCACTATAAGGAAATTTCGTAACGAATACAAAATCAGAACCATATTT
>SKIH01000047.1 GCA_007116525.1 Bacilli bacterium | reverse complement strand
TTCACTATAAGTGATCATAATAGGGTTAGTATCAAGCAATTAGCAAATTAAAAAAGGGGAATCTAAACATTTAAAGGAGCAATATGAAAAAAGATTTTTTAAAAACAGCAACATTTAATCATAATATATTTATAGACAATAATATCGAGGCAGTACCATTGTATAGTAACAATATTATAAGATTAATTGATGTAATAGAAAACGGCTCGTCTGTTAGAAATAAAAAAATACAATTACATAGAACGTTAGTTGAAGAGGATAACTATGAGTCAGACGAAGAAGAGTTGAATGTGAGAGCACCAGGCGGTACTTTAGGGTTGCATTTTTTAGTTAATATGGAAAAAATTATTGTAGATGACATATGTATTGATGTTACTCCAGAAGATGTAGTAGGTATTATAGTTGATGAGGAAATTTTATATCAAGATTTAAGAGAATTCACTCTTGATTTATATGGAGCAGGAACAGCATATACTAATGATATATGTGCGGATGTTATAAAATTAATGATAGAAGAATATGGATATGAGTTTGATTATCATCTATTAAAAGATCTTATTGTCAAAACTAATAGTATTAAAGTGACAGAAAATAATTTAGAAAGCGTTGTACCAATGAAGGTGCAAGCTGTGCAAGAGTTAGATAATTATATGAGCAGTTGTATATATGATTTTTTAGCCTCTAAAATAGATAAAGATGATGTAACATTAAAAGATGTTATCGACCACTTTACTTATAAGAAAATCCCAATATACAACAAAGAAGGATTTTTAATTGACAGATCTAAAAACGTTGAAAAATTAGTTTATGAAAAAAAGAAACTTTAATTAGTTTCTTTTTGTATGCTATAATTAACTTAAATAAAAAAGGTTAGGAGGTGTTTGTATGACTGCTTTCTTAGAAGTTTACATGTGGGTAGCTTTTATGTTTATTGCAATCATCGTGTTTTTATCTATTCCTTTATATATTTTATTTGCAGTAGGATTATTTGAGTTATCTAAAAGAGAAAATTTAAATACACCATCGTTATCGTTCATACCATTTGTTAGTTTTTATAACCTTGGAATGGTAGCTCTAAAAGATAAAAATTTATCAATAACACTAGTAGTTTTATCACTTCTTTCATTAAATTTATCATTCATAGATTTAGGATACATCGCTAGTCTTAGTTTTATAGCTTTTACTATTTTAATATATTATACTTTATATAAATTTTATAAAAGAGTAAGCGATGATCCAATAGTCTATACATTAATAAGTATATTAACTTTAGGCTTTGTTGTTCCTATATTTGTATTTATGTTTAGAAAAAGAGAATTAAAAAAGACTAATTAAAGTCTTTTTTTCTTCAGTCTAAGTGCATTTAATACGACAGATAGTGAACTAAATGCCATTGCTGCACCCGCAAACATTGGATTTAGTAGGGGTCCACCAAATGCGTAAAGTAAACCTGCGGCAATAGGTATACCAATTACATTATAAATAAATGCCCAAAACAAGTTTTGTTTTATAGTTTTAATTGTTTCTTTACTTATTTTAATTGCTTTAACTATTTTGTTTAAGTCTTTATTCATAAGTATAACATCAGCACTGTCGATTGCTATATCTGTACCACTACCAATTGCAATACCAACATCGGCTTGACTAAGAGCGATCGCATCATTAACACCATCTCCAACCATCACTACTTTTGATTCTTTCATTAATTCTTTTATATGATTACTTTTTTCTTCAGGAACAACTTCCGCTATAACATTTTTAATGCCTAATTTACCGGCAATGTTAGCAGCGGTTTTTTTGTTATCTCCAGTTAACATATAAATATCTAAATTTAATTTGTGAAGACTCTCAACAAGTTTATAACTTTCACTTTTGATCTCATCAGTTATTCCAATAACAGCTACTAATCTATTATCAATAGCAGCGTACATTACGGTTTTACCGTCACTTGATAAGTTATCACTAAATTTAGATGTGTCGATATTAAATTTGCTCATTAACTTTTGGTTACCGATAATAACTTCTTTGTTATCTTTTTTAGAAACAATTCCATGTCCATCGATGTTTTCAAAGCTATCAACTTCAAACAATGAAATATTATTGTTTTTAGCTTCCTCGACTAAGGCAAGACTAAGTGGGTGTTCTGATTTTTGTTCTGCAGATGCTATATAAGATAGAGCATCTCTTTTGTCATAATCAAAAGTTACAAAGTCAGTAACAATAGGTTTTCCTATAGTTAATGTACCTGTTTTATCAAAAACAATTTTATCAGATTTTGCTAACACTTCAAGTGCTTCACCACTTTTAAATAATATACCATCGAGTGCTCCAACACCGGTTCCGGCCATTATAGCAACTGGTGTTGCTAGTCCTAGCGCACAAGGACATGCTATTACTAAGATTGAAATAAATATTGTAAATACCAATTCAGCATCATTGCCCATTAATGTCCATATAATTGCCATTATAAATGCAAATACGATTATTGCTGGAACAAAGTAATATGAAATTTTATCAGCTAGTTTAGAAATAGGGGCTTTTTTCAT
>SKIH01000060.1 GCA_007116525.1 Bacilli bacterium | reverse complement strand
CCATCAATATCAGAATATATTACGTTAGTGTCATGTGAATTTATTGTTTTATTCTGTAGCCTAGTTTCACCATAAGCAGGACCAACCGGACCTACTAACTCCGTTCCACTTATCTCATAAACTCTTCTGAAATCTAAATAATTATTTATATGTTTCATATAACTTCTCAAATTTTATTTTTTTTACAATCATATACCCCAAATTTGAAACATCACTTAAAATCATTCTTTGATTCTATTTTTTCATAATATTCATCATGTTCTTCTAATGAATATTTATTTTTTTTGACACTATAGATTATATTGTATAGATATCTATCATGTAATTTTTTTTCTATACCACTTTTAACTTTTATAACACAGATACCGTTTGTAAAATTGCTAGTTATATCAACTATTGGTTGGCCTATTTTACCATATCTATCAGTTAAATTACAAATAACTGTTTTGTCTTTTTCTAATAGATTTTTTACTTTTCTAAAAACAGTATTCTTAGATATCATCATATAGTCCTTATCAGATAAGTCACTACTTGGATAGGAAAGTCTCTCCTTATTGTGTGATATTCTTTTTGATACCTTATTTAATATTTTATTCATTTTTAGTGATCTTTTTAAAAAATAAATTGGTCTCTTTATTTTCATGTTTTATTGACAACTCTTTTAACTATATATTTAATAAGAATAATTGCTTTTTTATATATAGTAAATAATAAAAGTTTCAAGATTAAATGGATCAAAAATTATTACAAGCCTTAAATAACGTAGGCTCTGCTTTAGAATCTTTAGTGGAAGCTATAGAGTCTAAACAAAAGTCTAAATCGGCTACTACTGATGCGATAAAAGGTGGTAACTTCGGAAAACAATTAGAAACCATTAGCGTAGAGTTGAAATCTATAAAATCAGATACTCAACAAATCCTTAAAAACCAAGAAACGATAATTTCTTTATCAAAAGAGAAGGAAAAGGAGAAAACTGAAACCATTGAAAATGCTGGATCTAATAACCAGAAAGAACAAATAAAGAAAGGTGTAGGAACTATTTTACTAATAGCTGGTGCTGTTTTGGCAATTGGTTTAGCATTTAAAATAGTTGGTGATGTTGATTTCTTATCAGTTATATCTTTATCGTTGGCTATAACAATATTGGCTGTTGCATTTGAGAGAATAGCACAAATGAAAGACTTAAATTATGAAACTGCTGCTATGGCCTCTGCATCATTGGTAATGATATCTATAGGATTAGCACTATCATCAATAGCTTTATCGTTCATGAACACAGTAGGAGGTACTAAGTTATTAACGGCTATTGCAATAAGTGGTATTTTTGTTATTTTATCACATTCTATTGAAAAGATGATTTCTGCATTTAAAGGTAGAAGTTTAAAAGAGGTAGGATATAGTGTGTTGTTTTTACCTGTTATATTACCAGCTATTGCGTTAGGTATAGCTGGAGCATCATACGCATTTCAATTAGTACAACCAATTGGATTATCTCAATTCTTTAGTGCCTTGATGATAGGTATAATTTTTACTATTTTATCATTTGGTATAAAACAAATATTAAAGTCATTCAAGGGTATAGATCCTGCTACTGCTGTTGTTGCATCATTTATGATACCAATTCTATTCACTGCGGTGTCATTTGCAATATTGTCATCATCAGAAGCTTTATCTAAGGTGAAAATGATAAGCCTAGAATCATTTTTCGGAGCTATATTAATATCGGCTATATTTGTAGTTCTTTCATTTGGTTTAAAAAGAATGATAAGTGCATTTAAAGGTATAGATCCAGCAACTGCGGTTACTGCCTCATTAACAATACCTATACTGATGGTTGCAATAAGTGGAGCCATATGGGCATCATCTAAAATATTAGATGAAATGACCGTTGTGAGTGAAGATAAGTTAAAAAATGCTGGATTGATTGGTCTCGGTTTATCTCTGTTGGCTCTTGTGATGGTACCTACTATCAAAAGTCTATCAAAAGTGAGTCCTACTGAAATAATAAAAGGTGCGCTTATCATACCAGCATTAGCACTAATTGTTATGGTCTCATCAAGGATATTAAATGTTGGAACGTATGAAAATTATCCTGGTTTGGATTGGATAAAAGGAGTTAGTTTATCATTACTAACATTTGCTTTAGGAGCATTTGCTTTAGGATTATCGGTGTCTGGTCCCCAGGCAGTAATATTTGCGGCTGGTTTAGGTGCTGTATTAGTAGTCGCAGGAACAATAGTTGCTGTTTCTAAAATACTTAGTGCAGGTCAATACGATAACCCAGGGATGTTAGAATGGGCAAAATCTACTGCTTTATTATATGCCGCTTTTACACCTATAATGTTGATATTAGGTACTGCAGCATTAGCTTCTGCCGTTGTTGGTGTTTTTGGACCAGATCCTTGGAAAATGGCACAATCTGCTATGTTAGATGTGGCAGATACTATTGTAAAAGTTTCTTATAAACTACAAGAGGGTAATTACTCAGAAGGTCCGACAAAAGAATGGGCAGAAGGTATAGCCATAGCTTTAGGTGCTTTCTCACCAGTATATGGTATGTTAATGAAAAATGCCATATTTAGTATTTTCGGTGGT
>SKIH01000017.1 GCA_007116525.1 Bacilli bacterium | reverse complement strand
TTCTTTTTTGCTATCTTTGGTAATCTATGTATTCCTTTTTCTGTACTTAATCTCCCTACATAACAATAATCATATTCTTTTGTTTGGTATTCGTTCGCTTGTTGTCTTATTGCTTCTACATCAAAATCGTTGTATATTACTTTTGCTTTTATTCCTTTGCTTTCACATACTGATTTTGTATATTCACTTACACATACTACTTCATCTACTAATTTCATAAACTCTTTGTTTTCTAATATTGAGTTTGGGTATATAAACGGTATGCAATGAACCCATAGTATTATTTTCTTTGCATCTATGAAATGTGATTTAACTTCGTACATTGTACACTGTATAAATACATCTGTTTCTATATATGTATCTTGCTTTTCTACTTTTGCATACTTACTTAGTCTTTTTATCATTCCTTTATCTGATTTCATATCATAACCTATCGTTATATCGTAATCATTATGAAACCTTTCGCAGAATTGTAACATACAACTTTCTACTCCGCCTATCTTATTTAGATGTGGAAAAAATAACATTACTCTTTTTTTGGATTGCATAATGAACCCTCTCTTCCACTTCTATATACATATATTGGTGTACTTATATAACCTACACTCATTTCAGGTGTTATATTTTCTTTTAAGAACTTTTCATCTTCACAAGTCTTTAATGTTTCATCGAACATATGTTTTATGTGTTCTCTTTTTATAATCCTACTCCATACTGAACAATTCCAATGTGGTAAATGTTTTGCTAAATAAGTTGTATTATTCATAAGTCCTATACCTAACCAACTTAATTTATAATAATCTTTTTTACTTTCTAATTCTCTTAATATTTCTTTTATGTATTCAGGTGTAACATAATCATCTCCATCTATAAATGCTACATATTCTCCTTTTGCTACTTTTAATCCTACATTTCTTACTGCACTCACTCCTTTGTTTTGTTCGTGCATATAAAACTTGAAGAAATCTTCTCCCTCTTTATATTGGAAATATTTACTAGACATTTCTTTTGTTAAATAACTAAATATCTTTGCTACTGTTTCATCTTTTGATTTATCATCTACTATTATCAATTCTACTTGGTCATTTAATTGTGGTAATAAACTTTCTAAACATTCATCTATATATTTATCTATGTTGTATGTTGGTATTATTATACTTAATTTCATATTACTTTCCTTTCGTTGCTTTATTATAAAAAGATGGATTAAACCTTGTTGCTTCTTCTAATGATACTTCTATTGTATCTAACAAGTGTTTTATTCCTTCAAATTCTTTTTCTCCCTTTATTGTATTTATAAATACTGTTGATATTCCTTTGTCATCACTAAATCTTGGGTTTATGTATTGTATTCCCCAAAAATCAGCAAGTTTAATATCGCTATTACTTTTAAATTTTTTATTGGTACATCTATAACAACTTTCTTCTAAATTTCTATCATTTATAAAATCTTGCATATATTCATTGTCTTGATAAAATTCTAATTCTCCATCTTTGTTAATGTGGTAATTATTCCAACCTTTACTTTTATCTTTAAAATCTATCTTCTTTATTTTGTTATTTTTCATATATTTTTGAAATGCTTTTTTTGTTGGTGTTCCGTGGCATATGAAATCTACACATAATAAGTTGTCATATTCTTGTTTTAAATATTTTTTTAACCCTTTTACTTGACAAGGTGTTCCACTAAATAAAACTTCTATACCTTTATCTAAATATTCTTTTACATTTTTATAACTGTCTTTTAAATCACTTCTTACATATTTACTCTTTTGTAGTTTAATTAAATCTTCTATGTTTGATACTTCTATATGTTCTACATTATTTTTGTTATAACTAGCACCAAATACAACTCCACCTTTTTTAATAGTGTTTTCTGCTAATGGTCTAAATATTCCACCACTTGAACTATTTAATCTAACTTCTTCGTTCTTATGTTTTGCTCCATATATCATTTTCTATCAACTCCTTTACTTCATAACACCTTTTTTTGTATTCTGGCATTATTTCTTGTAAATCTTTTTTTATCTTCTTAAAATCCATTTCTTTAAACTTATTAACTAAATCAAACTCTGTTTCTAGTGTCCTATAATCTAACACATAATCTAACTGTCCTATATCTTTTGCTATTCCTTTTGATTTTGTGCTATAACCCATTACTAATGTTGGTACACAACTTGAATAACTTGCTATTGAACAATGTGTCCTACTACATATTATTGCTTTACATTGACTTATATAACCCTTTAAAGTGATACAGTCTGTTTCTTCTAACATCTCTACTCTATAATCATCAAATTCATTTTTTAATCTTGTTAAAAACTCAATGTCATTATTATATTCTTGTACTACATGAGGTATTAGTAATATTTTATATTTAGTATTATTTAAAATATATTTTACTAACTCTACATAGTTTTTATATGTTAAATCATTATCAACTATATTACTTCCATTTATACCTATATAATCGCCTTGTAGTTCAACTTTACCTGTTTCTAATATAAATGCACTATCTGGAATTAAATGTGCTTCTATACCGTGTTTAATTAAGTTTAAATAGGTAATACTTTCTCTTGCTGTGATTAAACTAAATCTTTTTAAATCTTCTATTGC
>SKIH01000002.1 GCA_007116525.1 Bacilli bacterium | reverse complement strand
TTCAAGGAAAAAGAGAAAGCAAAAAAAAGATTCCCTTGCTGCCAATATTATATTACAAACATATTTAGATAGGAGATGATATTATGGATACAAATAATTTAGAAGAAATGAGTTTCGAAGTTATGCTTGACGACGGAACAAAGAAAAGAGTCGATGTTGTATTAACGTTTCAATCAGAAGATAATAGAAATTTTATGGTTTATACTGATAATGAACAAGATGATGAAGGAAACTTAAAAACTTACGCATCGATGTATGATGAAGTTGAAAATGGTGTTAATTTAATTCCGATTGAAAACGACAAAGATTGGAAATTAGTAGAGCTAGTTTTAAAAGAAGCACAAGCAGAAGTTTTAAAAGATGAGCAATAAGCTCTTTTTTAAAGGAGAGTAATAATATGGATGATAAATTTATAAAAAAAACAGTAATCGTTATGATTGCGATTTTAGTAATGGTGCCTTGGTTTATGTTTAGATATAATACAAGTCCGGTTTCTAAAGATGAAGAAAGAGTTGTTTTTAATGTGCCATCTAACGCCACTTATTCTACGTTAGGTGAGAAATTAGAAGCTGAGGATTTGATTAGATCTGAATTTTATTATAAAGCTATAGTTAGACTTTTTAGTCCAAGTAACTTAGAGGCGTGTGACTATATTTTAGATAAAAGTATGGGCACTTTAAAAATCATAGAAGTATTAGAAAGTGGTTGCGTTAGCTCATCACAAGCTGTTAGAATAACTATTCCAGAAGGAAGAAATTTAAATCAAATCGCTGATATTGCTTCTAATGTAACTACAAATAGCAGGTCGGATATTCTTAAAGTATGGAATAGTGATGAATTTGTTAGTGAATCGATTGAAAAGTATGACTTTTTAACAGATGACATTTTAGCAAGTAACGTCATTTATCCACTGGAAGGGTATTTATTTCCATCCACTTATGAACTTGCAAATGAAAATGTTACACCAAAAAACATTGCAAATAGAATGTTGGATCAAATGAATGTGATTTACAACAAGTATAAAGACGATATAGAAGCTTCTAATATGTCTTTTCACGAGGTTTTAACATTAGCCTCAATTATAGAATATGAAGCTATATTAGATGAGGATAGACCGCTAGTATCTAGCGTATTTCACAATCGACTAGAAAAAAATTGGAGACTCGAAAGCTGCGCAACGTTAGGTTATGCTCTTGGTGAATGGAAAACCCAATACTCTACAAGAGATACCGAGGTAGACCATCCATATAATACTTATCGTAACTTAAGTTTACCTCCGGGACCTGGAGGAATGCCTAGTGAAGCATCAATCGATGCTGCGCTTAATCCAGCATCTACTGACTATATGTTTTTCTTAGCTAACATTTGTGATCCAAATGATAATAAAACATATTTTTCAAAAACTAATTCAGAACACAATCGAAAAGCTTCAGAATTTGATTTTAGGTGTTAATATGTACAAAGAATTAAAAGAATATGCAATTCAAAATAGTATACCAATTGTCGAGGATGAAACATTAGAATTTCTAATTAATTTTATAAAAGAAAACAATATTGAAAATATATTAGAAATTGGTAGTGCCATAGGATATTCTGCCATTAATATGGCGGGCTCTTGCGACATTCAAATCGAGACAATTGAAAGAGATATATATAGATATAATATTGCAAAAATAAATATTAATAAGTATAATTTAGACAACAAAATAAAAATTCATAATATGGATGCATTAAACTTCGATACAAATGAAAAATTCGATTTAATATTTATAGATGCATCAAAAAGCCAAAATATAAAGTTTTTTGAAAAATTTAAAGAAAATTTAAGTAAAGATGGTTATATTATTACAGACAATTTAAATTTTCATGGAATGATTAATACAGATTATAATTCTCTTACAAAAAATGTTAAAGGATTAGTTAGGAAAATAAATTCATATGTTGACTTTTTAAATGAGAATAAAGAGTTTGAAACAAAATTTTTAAGTATAGGAGATAAAATAAGTATTAGTAAAAAAATATAATTACTTATACTTTTTTAACAAATGAGGTGATTTAATTTGAAATTATTAGTAATGCCAAATAGTAAAGATGAGGTTAAAAAGACTTATTTATTAGTTGAAGGTTATATTTTAAGTTTAGATAAACTTAGTGTTAATGTAGACTATACAATGTCTTTTAGTGATTTAATTGATGAGATTAAGTTTTTAAAAGAGAAAGATAAAAAAGTATTTGTCTCACTGAATAAAAATATGCACAATGATGATATACCTTTTTTAAAAGACGTTTTAATTAAGTTAAATGACTTGAGAATTGATGGTGTGTTTTATTATGATGCCGCAGTTGTAAATATAAAAAAAGAAGAAATGTTAGATTTAAAGCTCGTTTGGAATCAGGAACATATGACTACTAATTATTTATCGAGTGATTTTTGGTATGAAAATGGTGCTGAATATACTTGTCTTTCATATGAACTTACAAAAGAAGAAATGGAAGAGATTACTGAAAAAACAAAATCTAAAATTATTGTACCAGTTTTTGGATACCAACCGATATTTACTTCGAAAAGGAAGTTGTTATCATATTACAAAGAAATATTTAATGTTAATTCTCATTCTGATGATAACTTTATTTTTAAAGAGCAAAGAGAATACCCGATAATCGAAAAAGAACATTTCTTTGCAATATTCACTTCGAAAATTTTTAATGGGTTGAAACATCTAGAAAACTTGAATGCAGACTTTTTTGTATTTAACTCTGTATTTTTAAGTATCGATGAAATTTATGAATTACTGTCTAGTATTAATAAACTAAATGTAAACGAGGCTAGTGAGGAAATAAACGATCTATATAATACCGATACGGGTTTTTTATATAGAAAAACAGTTTATAAGGTAAAAAAAGATGAAAAATAAGCCGGAACTTTTAGCGCCCGCGGGTGATCTTGAAAGACTTAAGGTTGCCTTTTTATACGGTGCAGATGCTTGTTATATTGGGGGAAGTTTATTTTCTCTTAGAGCTAATGCAATAAATTTTAGTGATGATGACATTAAAGAAGCTTGCCTAATAGCAAAAAGCATGAACAAAAAAATATATGTTACAGTTAATATTTCTCTTCATAGCGAAGAGGTTCCTATGCTGAAAAAATATTTAAAATTTTTAAAAGATGTTGGTGTTGATGCAATCATTATTAGTGATCCAAGTATTATAAAAATTGCAAATGAGATAGGACTAGAAATTCATCTATCTACGCAAACTTCTACAGTTAACTTTGAGAGTGTTAAGTTTTTTAAAAACCAAGGTATTACTAGAATTGTATTAGCAAGAGAAGCAAGCTTAGAAGAAATTAAAGAAATAATTGAAAAAACGGGCATCGAAATCGAAGTGTTTATACATGGTGCTATGTGTTCATCATATAGTGGCAGATGTGTTTTATCTAATGTGTTTACTAATAGGGATAGTAATAGAGGAGGATGCAGTCAAATATGTAGATGGGACTTTGATCTATTAACTAGCGATAAAGATAGTGTTAAAGCTGAAAAGCCATTTACACTGAGTACGAAAGATTTATCACAATTACTTTATTTAGATAAAATGGTAGATGCTAATATAACTTCATTAAAAATTGAAGGAAGAATGAGATCTATTTATTATATAGCAACAGTAGTATCGACTTATAGAAAAGCTCTTGATGAATATATTGAAACTGGGGTTTACAATTATAATAGGCAATACGAAAAAACACTTTTTAATGTTGCAAATAGAGATTCTATAACTCAGTTTTTAGATGGTAACATTAATAAAGAAAGTCAATATTATAATGGTAGGTTAGTATTATCAAATCAAGATTTTCTTGGCATTGTGCTAGATTATGAAGATGGATATGCGAAAGTTGAGCAGAGAAATCATTTTAAAAAAGGTGATGTTGTAACTTTTTTCGGACCCGATAAAAAATCATTTGAATATGAAGTGAGTGAAATATTAGATGAAGACAAAAATTTAATTGATGTTGTTAGACACCCAAGACAAGTAGTTTATTTAAAGGTTCCAATGGAATTAAAATATATGGACATGCTTAGAATCAAAAAATAACCAACCTTTTGTATTGACAATAATGTAAATATATAGTAACATTACAAAAGTCGAGATTGAGGTGAGTTAAATGACAAATCGAACAATGAATATGACAATCGAAGGATATGAAAAATTAAAAACGGAATTAAACAGATTGAAAAGTGAAGAAAGACCAATGATTTTAGAAGCATTAAAAGAAGCTAAGGCTCTTGGAGACCTTTCTGAAAATGCTGAGTATGACTCTGCAAAAAATGACCAAGCAGTAGTTGAAGGTAAAATTAAAGAAATTGAATTTGTTTTGGAAAATGCAAAAATAATTGAAAAAGTAGATACTTCTATTGTTAATGTAGGTGTTAATGTTAAATTAAAATATGTTGATGATGGAGAGATCGATACTTTTGAAATAGTCGGTAGTGTTGAAGCAGACCCTTTTGAAAATAAAATTTCTGATGAGTCACCAATTGCTCAAGCTGTTTTAAATAAAAAAGTAAATGATGTAGTTACAGTCAAAAGCCCAAGCGGTGATTATGACGTTGAGATAATGGAAATTTTTTAACACTACAGCGTAGTGTTTTTTTTATAACTCTCCTTGCATTATAAGGGGAATTATTATATACTTATTAAGGAAAAGGAAAGAGGTAGATAGTATGAATAATATTAAAGAAGTTAAAAAATCAGTAGATGGTAAAAAGTGGGAAGAAGCTTTAGACAAAGCTTTTGAAAAAGCAAACAGCAAAGTTGAAATCGATGGATTTAGAAAAGGTAAAGCACCAAAAGATGTTTACTTAAAAAAATATGGTAAAGAATCTTTATTTATGGATGCTGCTGATGTAGTAATTGGTGAAGCATACACAGAAGTTCTAGAAGAAAACAAAGATTTACCAATAGTTGCTGAACCAAAGGTAGAATTAGAAAAAATTGATGAAAAAGGTGTTGATTTTTCTATTAAACTAGTTTTAAAACCTGAAATTAAATTAGGTGAATACAAAAATTTAGGTGTAACTAAAGAAGAAGTAGAAGTTACTAAAGAGGAAATCGATCAAGAGATTGACAATTTAACTAAAAAGTATGAAGAAGAAGCTATTAAAACAGGTGATGCTGAATTAGGGGACACTGTTAATATAGACTTTGAAGGATTTAAAGATGGCGTTGCTTTTGAAGGTGGTAAAGCAGACGGTCATATGTTAAAACTTGGAAGCGGATCTTTTATTCCAGGATTTGAAGACCAATTAGTTGGTGCAAAAGCTGGAGATGAAATTGAAGTAAAAGTAACTTTCCCAGAAGAATACCCAGCAGAAGATTTAAAAGGACAAGAAGTTTTATTTAAAGTTAAAGTTAATGAAGTTAAAGAGACTATTAAAAGAGAGTTAGATGAAACGTTTTTTGAAGATTTAGGCATGGGAGGTATTAATGATAAAGACAGTTTGGAAAAACAATTAAAAGAAAATATTAGAGTAAGAAAAGATGTCGATTCAGATAACAAATATATTGATCAACTTTTAGAAAAAGCATCTGAAAATGTTGAAGTAGATATTCCAGTTGAAATGATAGATGAAGAAGTACATAGAATGGTTCATCAATATGAAGAACAACTGAAAATGCAAGGTTTAACTTTAGAGCAGTATTATCAATTTACAAATACTGATGAAGAAAAGTTAAAAGAGCAAATGAAAGAAGAAGCTTCTAAAAGAGTTAAATATAGATTAATGTTAGAGGCAATTGTAAAAGCAGAAAATATTAGTGTTAATGAAGAAGAAGCTGATAAAGAAGCAGAAAACATTGCAAAAAGATATCAAATGGAAAAAGAAGAGTTTTTAAAAGCTTTCGGTGGTTTGAATGTTGTTAAATACGATTTAGAGATGAGAAAAGCAATCGAGGTTTTAAAAGGTAACTAAATTAAAAGCTGACATTAAGTCAGTTTTTTCTTTTAAGTTTACTATAACAAGTTATTTTGGTATAATTATTAAGGCTTTAACTTGTGATAAATTAAGAAAGGAGAAATTATGAGTAAAATAAAAATATTTAGTTTAGGTGGACTAAACGAAAACGGTAAAAATATGTATGTAGTAAATGTCGATTCTGATATATTTATATTCGATGCTGGACTTAAGTATGCGGATGATAAGTTATTTGGAATAGATTATATTTTGCCAAGTTATGAATATATTGAAAAAAATATAGACAATGTAAAAGGGATTTTCATATCTCATGGACATGAGGAACATATGGGGGCTATTCCTGATATTATAATGGATTTCCCAAACATTAAAGTGTTTGCATCTAAGTTTACACTAGGAATATTAAAAGAGGAATTGAAAGCAGATAATGTAAAATATAATGAAGAGAATTTAGTTATATTAACTGCCCATAAAAAAGTTAATTTTGGTGAAAATAGTATTTTCCCAATTAGTGTAACGCATTCGGTGCCAGAAGCGCTGGGGTTTGCACTTAATACAAAAGATGGAACTATTGTTTATACGGGGAACTTTATGTTTGACCCAACTATGGTTAATGATTATAAAACTGATATCGGTAAATTAGCATACATTGGTAAAAAAGGTGTTTTATGTTTAATGTCTGAGTCGGTTTATGCAGATAAGCCGGGTTTTACATCGCCAAAGCACCGTGTTGATTCAGCATTTAGTGAGCTTATCAATAGAAATGAAGGAAGAATATTAGTTAACATTATGCAAGCCGATATTTATAGAATTCAAAAGCTTTTTGATGTTTTAAAAGATAAAAATAGAAAAGTTGTTATTTTAGGTAAAAGACTAGAAGCAATAGTTAAAAATGCTATTAAAGAAGGATACATCGATTTTGATATTAAAAAGATTTGTTCTATTAACCACACTAAAGATGATGGTGTAGTAGTTTTAATCAGTGATGAGAGGGAAAAACCTTTTTCGAATATGATTAGAATAACAAGTGGATATGACAAGTTTGTTAGAATGACTGAAAAAGATACGGTATGTTTTGCATCACCTGTATATGATGGTCTAGAAAAAAGAGCAGCCGATCTTTTTGATGAAATATCAAAAATAGGTCCTAACCTTATTATTTTAGAATCTAAAAAATATTTAGAAAATCATGCGTCTAGCGAAGACTTATTGATGATGCTTGATTTAATGCAACCTAAATATTATTTTCCTGTTATTGGTGAATTCAGACACCAACTTGCTAATGCAAATCTTGCAAATAAAGTTGGTATTAAAAGCGAAAACATTTTATTAAAAGAAAATGGTTTTGTAGCAGAGTTTGAAAATGGTAAATTGAAAGAAAGTTTTGATAAAGTTAAAACTGAAGATTTACTAATCGATGGTAAAACGTCGGATGACATTGGAACATTAGTGCTAAGAGATAGAGAGAGTCTTGGTGATAATGGTATAGTTATGACTAGTACTACTATTTCAAGAAAAACTAAAAAAATACTTGCAGGTCCTGAGGTTATAACTAAAGGATTTATATATGTTAAAGATAACCAAGAATTGATTCATGAAATTGAAGATATTACTAAACAAGCGGTTATTGAAAACACAAAAAACAATTACACTGATTTTAATGCTATTAAAAATGATGTTAGAACTAAATTAAGCAAACATTTATATAGGAAAACACAATGTAGTCCTATGATTTTAGTAGTAGTAAATGAAGTTTAGAGAAGAGGGATTGTATGTTAAAACCAAACTTGAGTGAAGCTAAAAAGCGTACTAATAAAGAAGTTTTAACAAAGTCTTTTGAATATACAAAGTTAGATAATTTAAAAGAATTAGGTAGCGGTAAAAAATATTTTATTAGAACATATGGTTGTCAAATGAACGAACATGACACTGAAAACATTAAAGCCATTTTAGAGAACATGTCGTATGTTGAGACTGATAATTACGAAGAGGCGAATTTAATAATATTAAATACTTGTGCTATTCGTGAGAATGTTCATAATAAAGTGTTTGGTATGCTTGGTAGAATTAAAAATTTAAAAGAAAACAAAGATGATGTTATTGCAGCTGTTTGTGGTTGTATGGCACAAGAAGAAGTTGTAGTTAATGAAATATTAGAAAAATATAACTACTTAGATTTAGTTTTCGGAACACACAACATCCATAATTTACCTAGATTATTAGAAAAAGCGGTTTCAAAAAAAGAAATTGAAATCGAAGTAATTTCTGGTGAAGGAAGTGTTTTAGAAAATTTACCAGTTAAAAGAGATAGTAAATTTAAAGCTTGGGTAAATGTTATGCTAGGATGTGACAAGTTTTGTACATATTGTATTGTCCCATATACTAGAGGGAAACAAAGAAGTAGAAATAAGGACAATATAATAAGTGAAATAAAACAGCTAGTAGAAGAAGGATATAGCGAAGTTACTTTACTTGGTCAAAACGTAAATGCGTACGGAAAAGATTTAGAAGGTAATTATGGTCTTTCAAATTTACTTAATGATGTTGCTAAAACTAAAATAAAAAGAATTAGATTTGTAACTAGTCATCCTTGGGATTTTACTGATGATATGATAGCTACTATTAAAAGTAATGATAATATAATGCCTTATATTCACTTACCGGTGCAATCGGGATCAACTAAAATACTGAAAAGTATGGGTAGGATGTATTCTAAGGAAGAATATATGACACTTTTTAATAAAATTAAGAGTAACATTAATAATGTTACAATTACTACTGATATAATAGTTGGCTTTCCTGGTGAGACTGAAGAAGATTTTAAAGAAACTATTGATTTAGTGGAAACTTGTAAATTTGATTCTGCTTTTACTTTCGCATTTTCAGCAAGAGTAGGAACGCCGGCTTCTAAAATGAAAGAAACTGTAAGTGATGAAACTAAAAAAAGAAGATTGAACGAATTAAATGAAGTTGTAAATAAATATGCTAAGATTGCTAATGATAAATATTTAGGTAAAACTGTAAGTGTATTACTTGAAAAAGAAAGTAATAAAGAAGGTTTCTTATCTGGGTATACAGACACTATGAAATTAGTTAATGTTAAAGCAAGTGAAGAAATGCTTGGGCAAATTGTTTATGTATACATTAATGATGTTAAAACTTGGAGTTTAAATGGTGAGATTAGAAGCTAAGCTTCTTTTTTCTTGTTTTATATTGTAATATATATTATACTTATATTAATATATGGAGTGATTATAATGAGGAAAATTGTTTTAATAATGTTGGTTATTATATTTTTAACAGGTTGTAATTCTAAAAACGAAGTCGTTAGTGCTAATGAAAATAGCAGTCAAAAACAAAGCGTTGAAGTAGTTGAAAAACTTGTTTTTGAAGTTGCTTCTGGTGAGATGACTTACAATTATATTACTAAGATAGACAACAATAATAATATTTTTAAAAACACGTTTGTTTTTGAAACCGACAACAGTGATACGAATGTTATAAAATATACTTTGTTAGAAAATAATTCTATCAGAAATTTTATAAAGTTAAACACAGACGATAATTGGTATGAAACTAATGATGAATTTAGAACTGATTATTTCTTGTGCGAAGATCATATTGAAGGAATAAAGAAAGACAATGATAATTACATTGTTAGTATCAGTCCGAATTTGTTATCTAGGTTTTTAAGAGCAGTTGAGACAAATGCACCTTTTGATTATGATTATTTAAGTAGTTTGAAAGAGTATGAAATTGTATTGACTATAGAAGATAATTTAGTTAAAACTATCAAAGTGGATTTGCTTGATATAATTAACACTACCAAAAATGAAGATATGATAGATTATGATAAAGCATATTTAAGTATTAGTTATAATTATGATGACTTTGAATTAGTTTTACCAGATGAAATATTAGGTATGATTGAATAAAGTGATGTTAACCAAAAAAGGTTGACATCTCTTTTTTGTTTGGTATAATTAATAAGGAATGGAGGTATTAACATGGCAGTTAAATTAAGATTAAAAAGAATGGGAAGCAAAAAAAGACCTTTTTACCGTATCGTAGC
>SKIH01000055.1 GCA_007116525.1 Bacilli bacterium | reverse complement strand
CTTTTCTTCATATGTTCTTTTCACATGTTTTCCCATAATAAAATACCTCCAAAGTTTTATTAAATAAATTATAGCATATCTACTTTTTATTTAATCTTTACTTTAAAGGTATTATAATCATATAATCTACTTTTTTTATTCTGTTCTAAGTGCCTCAACAGGATCTTTCCTACTGGCCATCTTAGAAGGTATAAAGCCGCCTATAAGAGTTAATGTAACACTTACAATCATTAATATGATTATATGCTCTAAACTCATCTGTGCCACATTTTCAAGTTCAGTAGCAGACTCTATATAGTTATTAATGGGGAAAATCAAAAGCCTTGCTATTGCTAGCCCTAAAATTCCTGAATTAACACCAATTATAAAAGTCTCGGCATTAAAAACTCTAGTAATGTCTTTTTTTCTTGCTCCAAGAGCTCTTAAGACACCTATTTCTTTAGTTCTTTCGATAACAGATATATACGTAATTATTCCAATCATTATTGAAGAAACTATTAAAGATATTGCTGAAAACGCTACTAAAACCAAAGTGATCGCATTCATAATGCTAGATGAAAGCGAGGTGATCGTCTCAGCTAGATCATTATATACGATTTTTTCTTCATCACCAACACTATCATTATATTCATCCAAAATGTTTATTATTTGATCCTTAGATTCAAAGTCCCTTGGAAATATATTCATCATCCTAGGTGTATCCGAAAAACCTAGCATCCTTAAAGCATTAATTTTTGCTTCATCATCTAACAACTCATTAGTTAAAACACTTCTATCTCGACTAATTTGTTCTTGAACAATTTCAGAATTAAAGTTAACTTCAAGCAACTCCTCTTGTAGCTCACTTGAAAATAAAACTCTACCGGGCCACGGTTGGCCACCTACTAATTCTGATAATAAGTTATCTTCTTTTCCTCTTACAATACCTACTACTGTAAGTTCGATTGCATCCTCACTATCATATACAGCGTCTAAATCAGGATTTCTAGTGAATACTGGTTCACCATCTATGTAAAAATCATCATTTGCAGCTATTTTAAAAGTTTTCCCAACAAGTTCATCAAACGAAACTTCTTCGCCTTCTAGCCCTAATACTTTAAGTAAATTTTCATCTATTCTGTTTTTAGTATCAAGTTGAATCACTAGATCATAAGGCGTTTCAGGAAGTTCTCCTCCTAATAGGTCATAACCTTTTTCCAAGAATGAGGCATCAGTTTCATCTACTTGTTTAGGTAGTGTTGTAAAAAATAACTCTCTTTGAGTAAATACCTTAACTTCATCTTCTGTTTTCCTAAGAATATTTAAAGTAGTGCCCCAATTATATGTAATACCATTTAAAAGACCTGGGTCAATAGAATTAACATATTCAAAATACTCTTCAGTTATATCATTTTCGTGAACCATCATTTCTTCATTAACGTTTGTAGAAATAGCAAAATCAGTATCTGGATATTCTCCTTCTCTATCTTGTCTAAATGTATTTTCATTTATTTCCATTTGCTGTTCACTAATCATAATAGGAAAACTAGATAATGTATCGATTTCAAATTGTTCAATTTGCTTATCAAAACCATTAGATAAAGAAAGCACTAGAGCAATACCTATTATACCAATAGAAGACGCAAAAGCAGTTAATGCAGTTCTTCCTTTTTTTGTAATTATATTTTTAAAAGATAAATTTAAAGCAGTTAAAAAGTTCATAGAAGTCTTTTTAAGTTTGTATAAACTAGAATCCTCATCACTAGTATAAGGGTCTGAATCATCTAAAACTTCGCCGTCTTTTAACTTTATTATTCTTTTAGCATATTTATTAGCCATAACAGAATCATGAGTAACCATAATAACAAGTTTATCTTTTGCAACCTCGCTTATTAAATCGAGTATTTGATCACCAGTTTTGCTATCTAAAGCTCCAGTTGGCTCATCTGCCAAAACAATATCAGGATCATTAGCTAATGCTCTTGCTATTGCAACTCTTTGCATTTGTCCACCAGACAATTGATTAGGTTTTTTATGGGAATGTTCTCTAATTCCAACTTTTTCTAATAAATCTAAAGCTTTAGATTCTCTCTCAGTTTTATTTTTACCACTCAAAGTCATCCCAAGTTGGACATTGTCCAAAACAGATATATGACTAATCAAATTGTAGTTTTGAAAAACAAATCCTATAGAATTATTCCTAAATGCATCCCAATCTCTACTCTTAAACTTTTTTGTTGATTTGTTATTAAATATCAAATCACCAGAATCATAAACATCTAATCCACCCACTATATTCAAAAGTGTTGTTTTCCCACTTCCTGATGATCCTAATATAGCAACAAACTCTTTTTCTCTAAAACTAACACTAACTTCATTTAAAGCTTTTTGAAAAAAAGAACCGGTTTTATAACTTTTACTAATTTTTTTTAATTTAAGCATATTAATCGCCTCCTTAACAATAGTAACACAAATTTATTTAAAAAATAAAAAAAGATTTGATAAATCTTTTTTACCGATATTCACTTATCCTATATTCTTCTTTATTTTTTAATCTTTTGGTCACTAACTTTTTCAAATCTATAAGTTTGACCTGCAAGATTATCATCTCTACCCTCTTCAACTTTACTAATGAACATAGATAATGGTCTAACCCAAATCTCTTCATCCCCATAAAG
>SKIH01000068.1 GCA_007116525.1 Bacilli bacterium | reverse complement strand
TAATGAATGTTAGAAAAGTAAAAAGTGAAATACCTGATTTTATAAGATTTATTTCTTACATGATTTTAACTATTATGATATTTTCAAATATAGAACAAAGTGAATTGATATTTTTCTTAGATTTCAGAGTTCTAGCGGCATTGTCGCTTGCATTGCTAGTGCCAGTAGTATTTTATCATGATGATAAAAAATATGGTGTAGAAGATGCCTTCTTTATGATAGGCAGCCTGTTTTTCTTATCATTAGCATATACAGTATTAATAGTACTTAGAAATATTTCATTACCTTTATTAGTATATGTTTTATTGTTGACTACTATCACTGACACATATGCATATATTACTGGTGTACTTATCGGTAAAACAAAACTACTAGAAACAATTTCTCCGAAAAAGACAGTCGAAGGATTATTAGGCGGATTAATATTTGGAACTCTCTTTGCAGCCGTATATTTTAAAACAGTAGTTGATCCTGAAATAGCGTATTCAACTATAATATATATAACAATGTTTTTATCTATTTTAGGAGAAATCGGAGATTTAGTATTTTCATCTATTAAAAGAAAATATAACAAAAAAGATTTCGGCAATATAATGCCAGGACATGGTGGTGTTTTGGATAGATTTGATAGTATCATTTTTGTTCTTTTAGGATTTTTAATGTTTATTAGTGTAATAGGATAGGGGGACAATTATGACTTTAATATTTTTTATAATAATACTTGGAATAACTATATTTGTTCATGAATTAGGACATTTCATTTTTGCAAAAAAAGCAGGAATTTATGTTTATGAATTTTCAATTGGAATGGGACCTAAAATTTTCAAATTTAACCGTGAAAATGATGAGACTACATATTCAATAAGGTTATTTCCAATAGGTGGTTTCGTTCAAATGGCTGGTGAAACTAATGAGGACGACAAAAACATAAAAGATGATCAAAAACTTCCAAACAAAAGTTGGAAGGATAGATTTTTAACTATAATAGCGGGTATAACTTTTAATTTTATATTTGCATTTATTTTGTTTTTCATATTAGCAGTATCAAGTGGGTACATGAATATGAGACCATATATTGCTGAAGTAGATGAAGCATATCCATCTTATGAAGCGGGTCTTAAAGAAGGTGATAGGATCGCCAAAGTGGATGGCAAAACAGTGTTTACAACAGATCACTTACAATTATTGCTATTAACTAGAATTGGTGATGAAGTTGACTTTACTTTGGAAAGAGATGGAGAGTTTTTAGAAATATCGATTGAACCAGAAGAGGAAGATGGAGCATATTTATATGGATTCTTATTAGATGGCACTATAAATAAAAGTTTTTTTGGTAGTATTGGTTATGCTTTTTTAAAAACAGCCGCGGTAATACACCAAATGGTATTGATTATTACATATTTAATTACCGGTGTAGTTAGTTTAAACAACTTGGCAGGACCGATTGGAATTTATAGTATTGTGGGAGAAGCATCAGAAGCTGGAATCACTAGTCTAGTTTATTTAAATGCTGTTATAAGTATAAATGTCGGGTTCATAAATTTACTTCCAATACCAGCCTTTGATGGTGGAAGATTAATGTTTTTAATAATAGAAAAAATTAAAGGTAAGCCAGTAGATCCAGAGTTAGAAAATACGATTCATGCAGTAGGTTTTTTCTTACTACTTCTTTTGATGATATTAATAACGTTCAACGACTTATCTAGGATATTTAATTAGGAGGATCTTTATGTTAAAAGTAGAAAACATAACAAAATATTACGGCAACTTTCTTGCTGTAGACAATTTATCTTTTGAAGTTAAAGAAGGCGAAATTTTCGGACTTCTAGGTGTTAATGGTAGTGGTAAAACCACTACTTTTAGAATGATTATGGGTCTTTTAGAGCCGAGCGATGGTAAAGTTACATTAGATGGTAAAGAAATAGATTATTCTGTAACTGACAATATCGGGTTTTTAACAGAAGAGAGAAGTTTGCTTCTTAAAATGACTGTTTTTGAACAGTGTATGTTTTATGGTACTTTAAAAGGTATGAGTAAAGAAAAAATAGAAGAAAGATTAGATCATTTATTAGAAAAATTTAATATTAAAGAGTATAAAAATAAATTAATAAAAGAACTTTCTAAAGGTAATCAGCAAAAAATACAGTTTATAACTGCTATTATTAATGAACCAAAACTGCTAATCTTAGACGAACCATTTTCTGGGTTAGATCCTTTTAATGTTAAATACTTTGAAGATGAAATAAAAGATATGGCTAAAAAAGGCAGTATTATAATTTTTTCATCTCATAGAATGGAACATATTGAGCAATTTTGTAAAAAACTTACCATTTTATTAAATGGAAAAAGTGTTTTATCAGGTGATTTAAAAAAGATTAAAAAAGACTATAGAAAAAAGAATATATTTATAGATGGTGATATAGATGTATCTAAGTTAGAAAAAATTGATGGTGTTTTAGACATTAATAAAGGTGAAGAACACTATACTGTGAAAATAAAAGATGACTCTTATGTCGATATTGTTTTTAAAGAAATTTCAAAAAACAAAATTACTAAGTTTGTTGTTGAGGCTGCAACATTAAATGAGATATTTGTATCGAAAGTAGGTGAGAGCTATGAAGAGCAAGCTTAATTATTTAATACATGTAAGTATTATGAGAAAAGTAAAAACAAAATGGTTTGTAATTGC
>SKIH01000050.1 GCA_007116525.1 Bacilli bacterium | reverse complement strand
TTATCTTTTCAGATTGCGTTGTGGTTTCAAAAGCTCTAAGGGTTTCCCAGCAGTTAGAAGAGTTTTTCAATACATATTTCTATGTAAGGGGACTAAATGTATTTGCTAATTTATATTTTCTATCAAGATAAACTGTAGAGTTTGAATAGAGTTTTTTTAGAATTTTTCTTGAAGAAGGAAGAGAAAATTCTAAAGAATATATTGTTTTATCTTTTCTTAAATTATAGGGTTCTTTTAAATAATCTCCTATTTCTTTAAGAAAATTATAGTTTCCTGAAATTCTTAATTGTCCATTAGATTTTCTAATACTTCCATCGCCGTCTACAACCCCTCTTATAAAATCATTTAGAAAAGGAATCTCTGGCATCGAGTCAATAAGAAGACTTTTGTTTTGGACTATTCCATATTTCTCTAAGTCGCTAACTATTTTATTAGATCCGATAAGTAGTCTTACATATTTTGAATTATTAGAAAATCCAGAAGTTTGAGTATAATGCTTTATTTCTCCACTATACTCTAAGAAGCTTTTGAACTTATGAAGTATATCTATATCTTTTTCGGCTACGGATATTCCAAAGTAGTTTGTATACCTGTTTGTTTTGTTCAAATATCCATCGGCGTATATAAATCCAATTCAATAAGATTGTTCAGGACTTTTAATTTCTTCGAAAGCCTTTTCATCTAAGTCTATAGAGGTTCTTCGAGCTTCTTTTAAACTTCTTCTTTTTATGTTATAGGCTTTTAAAATATTTCTAATAGTGTCTGGGCTACAGGAATACTCTTTTCCAAGAATTGTCCCTCCAGATCCATTCAAATATCTTTCAATAATTTCTTTTTCTTCTTCAATTGTAAATCTACAGTTTTTATTTCTTTTAAGCATAATACACCTCGTTAATCCGGCAATCCAGGTCTATCTTTGTGAATAACACTATTTCTAGTAGACTATATCTTTAACTTGTAGTTTAATAATCTAGAAAGTCTATGTCTAGGCATATCAAATATTCTAATAGACATACATTATATTACCTACAAGTTAGTCCGCGCTTCGAATGGAAACTCATCCTCCATCCTACATAATAGTCGTTGCACCTTCAATTAAGCTTGGCACAGGATTGGTAATAATACTTTCCCCTGTTAGCATAGTTTCTAATAGTTATTTCCCACTATTCCTAACGTAAACTATACACCCCTGAGTAATAGGGTTCACGGACTTTATTTTGAGCATATCACTATGCAAAGGAGGCTTATACACGATTTCTATCCCGCCATATGTGTAGCATTTGCTAACCTCCAAGGCGGTAAGTATAGTTCTTGAGTCATTGGATCTAATTGAGTTATACCTGCTAAATAATTTATCAGGAATCCTGATGCAGAACCTCGACCAGGACCAACTATGCTATCAGCATCATTCCAAATAACATCAATCATTTTTGACATTGTGATAAAATAATCTGAAAGGCTTTGTTCAATTTTAACAGAAGTTTCATATATTTGTTCTAATTCATAGTCTAATCGTTTCATTCTATCATATTCTGGAACTTCTTCAGCATCGGTATCTAAAGCATATATTTTTTCATAATATCCTTGTAAAATAAGCTTAATAAGATAATCATCTGCTTGCGTTTCAGGCGCTTTTATAAATTTGTTTAAATAACTAAAAGATTCAAGAGAATTTTGTTCAAATAAATTTATAATAACTTCTATAGATTCTTTTTCAAAGATATCTTCATATTTAATTTTAGGCACTATTTGAGGATGACTTAATTCATAAAACTCTATAGAATCTCCAATACTATTTGTATTCTCTAACATAGTATTTATTTTTTCTTCTGAAATGTAACCCTTAAAATAGTCTTTAATTTCGTCAAAACTCATACAATAAGCGGAAGAATAAAAATCATCAACTTCTCGACTTGCAGAAGTCTTGCTTTGTAGAAACCATCTATGTAATTCTTGGTCTTCTTTTTTTAAATAATGTGAATCAGTTGTAAATACAAAATTATATTTACTTCAATAATTATCTATCATATACTTATTGAAACTAATTTGTTCAGTTTGATTAGATGGTTGAATTTCAATGAAGAAATTGTCTTTTCCAAATAAATTTTTTGAAGCCTCAAGAACAGGTTGAATTTTTTCATATTCTCCATTTAAGAAGAATGTGCCAGGCAACCCACCTAAACATGCAGTTGTAGCTACGATATTTCCGGGATCTTTACCCACAATTTCTTCTAAGTCATCCCAAAATACGGGAACTCTCATTAAATTTTTCATATAACTTCTTGACCAAGCCCTAGAAGATAATTGTCTTAATTGTTTGTGTCCCTTTTTATTTTTAGCTAAAAGCAAAAAGTGATAAAATCTTTCTCCTTTTTGATGATTGTCAGCTGTTAAGTTATTTCTAGTTAAATATATTTCATTACCAAGAATGAGCTTAAAATCTTTATCTTTGTAGTTTTTCTTATAGTGGTTTATTGCTTTTATATGTCCACTAACAGATTCGTGGTCGGTAATAGCAACTCCCTTTAATCCTAGCTCAAAAGCTCTATCAATAAGTTTAGGAACTGTATTGATAGAATCTATGAGTCTAAGATTAGAGTAGTCGGTGTGGTTATGAAGACTTGTGTACACTATATCACTCTCACTTTCATTTAATACTTTATTATAACATATTTTTAGTATTTTGTCAAATTATTCGAAGACACCTAACTCGTTTAATACTTGTAGGAAATCAATTGTAGTTTGGAACTCTAA
>SKIH01000057.1 GCA_007116525.1 Bacilli bacterium | reverse complement strand
AGCGTAAGCAATAACTTCTTCTGATTCTTCTACTTTAGATCTAACTATAATACTATCAATTTCTTCAAGCAACATAGCAAATCCTGCTCTTTCTTTCATAGTAGAGTATAAATCATCGGCAGTAATTACTGTTCCATCGATTTCTGCTAGTATTTGAGTACCATCTTCTAAAGTTGGTATTGGCTTTTGCGCGATTGCAAAACCGATGCTAGCAGCTAGTATTGCTACTGCTATAATAATTCCACCAAAAATAAGTGCTTGCTTATCATCTTTGAAATATTTATTAACAAATTCTAAAACTATATTACTTTCTTTTTTAGTTTTAGTAATTTTGTTTGTTTCTTTAACTTCCGGTTTAGCCCCTTTACTATTACTTTCTTTCTTTTTTGTAGCACCTCTTTTAGTTGTGCTTTTCTTTGCTGCAGAACTGTTTTTTGTCGTGTTTCTCTTCTTTTTTGTTTCCTTTTCCATAATTTCCTCCTTACTGTCTTAAACAATAATATCAAAAAAAAAAAGTTTATGCAACATTATAGAGTATATATTAAATGTAAAATTTTAGTGGTTGGGTATTTACAAAGGTGACAAAAAAAGATACAATAGTGGTACTTGGTGGTTCACTGTGGTGAAAAGTGGGTGATTTTTATGTTTATAGGAGAGTTTCATCATTCTTTGGATGATAAGAATAGAATTATTATTCCTTCTAAAATGCGTTATGAACTGGGAGAAAAGTTCATTGTTACTAGAGGTTTAGATAATTGTCTTTTCGTGTATCCAAAAGATGAGTGGGAAAACATTATAAAAAAATATAAAGATTTACCTAATATAAAAGATGCTAGAAATTTCATGAGATTTTTCTTATCGGGTGCAACCGAGTGCGAATTTGATAAACAAGGAAGAATAAAGTTAGCAACCCCATTAGTTAACTTCGCCAATTTAAGCAAAGATTGTGTTGTTATTGGTGTGAATGACAGAATAGAAATTTGGGGTAAAGAAAATTGGGAAAAATTTATCTCATCTAATGAAGATAATTTTTCAGATATAGCAGACAATTTATTTTCCGGAACTTTTATGGAGTAATTTATGCATAAGAGTGTACTTAAGGACGAATCTATTAAATACTTAGCATTAAAAGAAGACGACGTTGTTGTTGACATGACGCTAGGTTATGCTGGGCATAGTAGTGAGATACTTAAAAGAATAAACGGGGGGTTTTTATTCGCCTTTGATCAAGATGAAATAGCCATTTCATCTAGTTATACCAAATTGTCTGCGATATCAAATAATTTTAAAATTATTAAAAGTAATTTTGTTCATTTAAAAAAAGAGTTAAATAATGAAAACATTTTCGAGGTTGATAAAGTATTATTTGACTTAGGGGTATCTTCACCACAACTAGATGTTTCAGATAGAGGGTTCAGTTTTCATGGTGATGCAAGAATTGATATGAGGATGGACCAAAGTAATGAACTTGATGCTCATTTTGTGGTTAACAATTATAGTTATGATAAGTTAGTAGAAATTTTTTATAATTATGGTGAGGAAAAATTTGCAAAAAGCATTGCCAAAAATATCGTTTTAAAAAGAGAAGAGAAAGTTATTAAGACTACTAGTGACTTAGTAGAAATAATAAAAGAGTCTGTTCCTTTTAAATATAAGAGAGAAAAACATCCGGCTAGAAAAGTTTTTCAAGCTATAAGAATTGAAGTTAATGATGAATTAAATGTTTTTGAAAAAGCACTTAGGGATTCTATTTCAATGTTGAGTGTTGGAGGAAGAATATGTGTTATTACTTTTCATTCTCTAGAAGACAAAATATGTAAAAACATTTTTAATGAATTTAGCAAAGAAGATGAAATTTTAAAAAACATGCCGGTAGTTCCAGAAAAATTGAAACCTAATTATAAAGTTATAAAAACAGTTAAACCTAGTAAAGAGGAAATTAAAAATAATCCGCGTGCTAGGAGTTCTAAACTAAGAGTGATCGAAAGGGTAAAGAGGTGACATATGAAAAAAATAAAATTATGCAGAGGAGAAAAGTATTTATATTCTTTAGCATTGCTTTGTTTTGTTTCGTGGTTGTCTTTTAATGTGGTTGCATCTGTAGTAATTAGTAGTTATAATGTAAAAGTGGAAGATTTAAGCAATGAGATAACTACTTATGAGAGAAGAAATGAAAGCTTGGTTATGCGAGTTAATGAGATAACGGCTTTTGATGAAATAAAAGATGTTGTAAGTGAGATGGGACTTGCTTATAATAATGAAAACATAATTGTTATTAATGACTAGAGGTGTGTTTTATGAAACAAAAATCAAAAAATAAAAAAATTGTTACTGCTGAGCGCGTTTCATTTTTATTTTTTAGTTTTTGTTTTTTAATGCTTTTTTTAGGTTTAGTTAGAGTATCTATTCCAGAAGAGGTAGACGGCAGAAATCTAAGACAGATGGCTGCTAATAGAAGAACGAGAAAAGTAACTATTCCAGCTAAGAGAGGTAGTATTTTGGATATCGATGGAAATTTACTTGCTAGTAATGTTTCGTCTTATACTGTTTTTGCTTATTTGAGTGATTCTAGAACAAAAAATCCAAATAATCCGGCTCATGTTGTCGATAAAGAAATGACTGCAAGAGCATTGTCTTCGATCATAGATATGAGCGAAGAAAGAATACTACACTTATTAAATTTAAATTTATACCAAGTAGAACTTGGTCCTGGTGGTAGAAACATAGGGGAAACTACTAAAGAAGAAATTTCAAAACTTAAACTTCCTGGAATTTCTTTTATTGAAAATCAAAGAAGATATTATCCAAATGGCGATTTTGCATCATATGTTACAGGATATGCAAAGAAAAATATGGTCGAAGTTGATGGTGAAGAAATTGAGCAAATCGTTGGTGAACTTGGCGTTGAATCTATGTATGACTCCATTTTAAGAGGGGAAGATGGATTTACTGAATATCAAGTAAGTATTCAAGGTTTTAGAATACCTGGAACTACTGCTATAAATAATCCGCCTATTGATGGATCAAATATTTATTTAACTATCGATTCCAATATTCAAAGATTTTTAGAGGATGCAGTTAAAGAAAATGATAGAATTTACAACCCAGAATGGTTAATGGTAATCGCAATGGATGCAAAAACTGGTAATATTTTAGGAAGTGCAACAACACCTTCGTATAACCCTAATTTATTGAATATTACTAATTATGAAAATCCTATGACTTCATTTGCATTTGAGCCTGGATCTACTATGAAAACTTATACTTATGCATGTGCTATGGAAAAAGGAACTTATGATGGTAATGCTACATTTGATAGTAAGTATATTAGATTAACTGACGATACTATTTATAACTGGCATCGTGATGGTTGGGGAGAAATAAATTATGAATTAGGCTATGAATATTCTGCTAATGTTGGTATTGGACATATGCTTCAAAATAAAATATCTGGTGGCGATTTAAAAGATTGTTTAGATGATTATGGTTTTGGAAGATTGACAGGAATTTCACTTCCAAGAGAAAGACCAGGTCAAGTATCGTTTAGATATGACAGTGAAATAGTAGCAGCAGGATATGGTCAAGGTATAACAACTACCGCTATTCAACATATGCAAGCAATGACTATGTTTGCTAACAATGGTGAGATGATTAAACCTCGAATTATTGAGAGGATTGAAACTTCTGATGGAGAAATTGCTTTTGAAAATAGTGTAGTATCAAAAGGGCAGGTTATATCTCCTAGTACTGCAAATGAAATGAAAAGATTAATGTATAATGTTATTCACGAGGACAATCCTGGAACAACTGGTAGACCTTATAAAATAGAAGGATTAGATCTTATTGGTAAAACCGCAACAGCTCAAATTTATGATTTTGCTACAGGAAGATATTCTACTGGAAATAATAATATGATTTATTCATTTAGTGGGATGTTTCCGTATGATGATCCAGAAATAATTATATATAGTGCCGTAAAAAAACCTACTTGGGGAAGAAATACTGCAGTTGTGAATGCTACTAGAGATATAGTGAGTAGTATTGCAAAGTATAAAAATATTAAACAAGAAAATATTAATAATGGAAATCTTCAAGATGTGTTTTTATCTAACTATGTCAACAGGGATCCGGAGTTAGTTAGAATAGAGTTATCTAATGATGGTTTAAATCCAATTGTAATAGGTGATGGAAATAGAGTTTTAAAACAAAGCCATATGCCAAATACTAGACTTTTAGTTGGAGACAGAGTATTTTTAGTTACTAATTATAGTCAGTTTGAATTACCAAGATTAAGAGGGTACTCTTCATATGAAGTTAGAAAATTATTAGATATGGTGAATATATCTTATAATATAAATGGCTTTGGTTTTGTAACTGAATATACGGTTGATGAAGATGGAGTTTATAATATTGAACTTAGATCGAGATTTAATGATTAAAAGGATAAAAAATTATCCTTTTTTTGTGCTATAATTTATATTAGGAGGTCGTCTATGATATACCCACCAATTAATGTAAAAACTGATTATTCATTGTTGAATAGTTTAATTAAAATAGATGATTTAATTGTCATTGCTAAAAATAATAATTTAAAAACATTATTTATTGCTGATGACAATCTTTATGGTGCATATGAATTTTATAAAAAATGTGTTTCAAATGATATCAAACCAATTATTGGTCTTTGTAAAAAAATCAATGATGTTGAATTAATATTGTATGCTAAAAACAATCAAGGATATAAAAATTTAATTAAAATAGATGCTTATGAAGAATATGAAAAATATACTGACAATATAGTCTGTATATTTAAAAAAGGTTATGATGAAAAAATAGCGAAGTTATTTGAAAAGTGTTATAAAAGTGATGAACTGCCGTTAGACGAAGTTAGATGTTTAGATGAAAGTAATTTAAGTTTGTTAAAGGTTTTAGCCGCTATTAAAGATAGTAAAGTTATTGACGAAGTATCTTTAGATGAAAATTTAGCGCACTTTCAAACTAACAATTCAAAAAATATAAATGAACTTATTAACTTATGTAATATAAGCTTTGAAAAAGAAATTAATCCAATTCCAAAAGTTAGTAATAACAGTTATGAACTTTTAAAACAAAAATGTATAGATGGGATGAAAAAAAGGTTTGGAGACAAAGTTTCTGTAAGTTATAAAGAGAGACTTAAAAAGGAACTAGATATTATTAAAAGCATGGGTTATGAAGATTATTTTATTATCGTAAGTGATTATGTATCGTATGCTAAAAGTCAGGACATTTTAGTAGGACCCGGTCGTGGTAGTGCAGCGGCTTCACTAGTTTCATATGTTCTTTTTATAACTGATGTAGATCCACTTAAATATGATTTATTATTCGAAAGGTTTTTAAACCCATCTAGAAAAAACCTTCCAGATATCGATATTGACTTCGAATTCAATAGAAGACAAGAAGTTATCAATTATTGTGTTTCAAAATATGGAAAAGAAAAAGTTGGAGGCATTATTACTTTTTCGAAAATGTCTGCTAAACAAGTATTAAGAGATGTAAGCAAAGCATATTCAATAAATAATAAAACGACTGATTACTTAGTTGGTTTAGTTGATTCTAAATTGTCTTTAAAAGAAAATTTGAACAATAATATAAAGCTGAAAGATTACTTAAAAAAAGATAAAGAACTTTTGGATGTTTACAAAACTTCATTAATGCTTGAAGGTTTGAAAAAACATAAATCTACACATGCAGCAGGTATTATAATAAGTCAAAAAAACTTGGATGAAATAGTGCCGATCGATGTTCATGATGATATTAATATAGCGGGTTACACTATGGATTATTTGGAAGACTTAGGTCTTTTGAAAATGGACTTTTTAGGTCTTAAAAATTTAACTTTAGTAAAAGATATTATAAATGACATAGAAGATAATGTTGAATTTTCTAAAATAAATTTGGAAGATGCACAGACTTATGAGCTTTTTAAAAATGTTAAAACAGCTGGAATTTTTCAGTTTGAAACTGATGGTATGCAAGAGTTTTTGTTCAAACTTAAGCCGTCTAGTTTTTCTGATTTGTGTGCAGCAATCGCACTATATAGACCAGGGCCTATGAAAAATATAGACAAATATATAAAGCGTAAGCAAGGATTAGAAAAAATTCATTATTTTCATGATGATTTAAAAGATATATTAGAAGAAACTTACGGCATTATTATTTATCAAGAACAAATAATTAAAATAGCGAATATTTTAGCGGGCTATGATTATGGTAGAGCAGATGTTTTAAGAAGAGCGATGGCTAAAAAGGATATGAAATTATTGGAGTCATCGAAAGAAGACTTTATTCAAAGAGCTGTGAAGCAAGGATATGATAACAATCTGGCGGTCAAAGTGTATGATCACATTTTGATGTTTGCAGATTATGGTTTCAATAAGGCTCATTCGGTTTCGTATGCTTTAATTTCGTATAAAATGGCTTATTTGAAAGCTAATTATCCAAAACATTTTTTTAAAAACATTTTAAATCATACGTCTTTTACAGATGTTAAAATGAAAGAATTTTTCTATGAAGCAAAGAATTTGGACATTGACATTTTAAAACCTTGTATTAATAAGAGTACTAAACAGTTTGAAATAGATGGCTATTCACTTAGATGTCCAATTAGTATGATTAGGGGGATGAGTCCTAATTTTATTGAAAAAATAATTAATAATAAACCGTATGGTAATTTATTTGAATTGTTTATAAAGTGTGAATTAACTAAAAAAGACTTAGATAATATATCTAAGCTTTGTAAAGGTGGAGCACTTGAATCACTTGGTTATAACAAAAAAACTATAATGTCTAATATAGATAATATTTTTAATTACGTTGAGATATATGAAGAAGGCATTACTAATGAGCCTGAACTTACTACATATGAAGAATATAGTAGCGATGAATTGCTAAGTATGGAATTAGAAATCTATGGATTTTATATTAGTGATCATCCTGCCTTGAAACATAAAACAAAATACGATATCGATTTAAGTAATGTCAATAAGTACTTTGATAAGCATGTTAGTGCAGTTGTCCTAGTTGAAAGATTAAAAACTATAACAACAAAATCTGGAAAAGAAATGGCTTTTGCCACTTGTAGTGATGAATCTTCATCGATAGAATTAGTTTTATTTCCAGAAGTATATAGTGAAAATCAAGTAAATAAAAATGATATTATCAAAGTGAAAGCACATGTTGAAAAAAGGTATGATAAGTATCAATTAATAGTTAATGAAATAAATAAGTTTTAATAAAAAAATGAGAGCCGACTATAAAAGCCGACTCTGCAAAGAATAAAAAGGGGTTAGCTAGTGTGATACTAGCACCAATTCGCCTAAATGAATTGGTAATGCGTATATTAATACAAAAGGTATGTAATGTCAATAGAAAAACACAAAAAAAATACAATATAGGAGATTTTATGTTAATAAACAAGGAATTAAAGCAATATTTGGATAAAAATATTGTTTCATTGTACGATAAAAACGATGATGGTCACAATAGGGATCATTTCGATTATGTGTTGAAAAGAGCAATTAATTTTGGAAAACAACTTAACTTAAATTTGGATGCTATTTATACGATAGTTGCTTTTCACGATGTGGGTCACTATGTCGACAAAAATAATCATGAAGTAGTATCTGCAAAAATTTTTGAAAATGATCATTTTGTAAAAAGCTTTTTTAATGATGAATTCAATAAAATTATAAAAGAGGCGATTTTAGATCATAGGGCATCAAATATAAATGATCCAAGAAGTATTTATGGTAAAGTTGTTAGTACTGCGGATAGAAATGTTGATTTGGATTCGATTTTAAAAAGAACTTATGAATATAGAAAAAATGACAGTAATTATAATTGTGAAGAGATAATTGAAGAATCATACAATCATATTATAAAAAAGTTTGGTAAAAACGGCTATGCTGTTAGTAAAAGTTACTTCAAAGATTTAGAATACGAAAAATTTTTAAAGGAAGTATTATATATTACTAGTGATTATGATAAATTTGAAAAAAAATATAAAAAAGTTAATAATCTAGATTAGTAGGTGTATATATGGAAATATCCTCGCTTAAAGGTGTTGGACCAAAAACAAAGCTGTATTTAAATGAACTTGGTATATATAATGACCAAGATTTACTTAGTTATTATCCTTTTAGATTTAATGTTATAAAAAAAACTGATGAGGCTAAAATGGATGATGGAAGCAATGTTACAATTTCAGGTGTAGTGGAAAATGAACCTACACTTTTTAAGTATGGAAAAAACAAAGATAGAATGAACTTTAGAATTTCTACTAAAAGTAATATTTACAATGTAGTTGTTTTTAATAGAGGTTTTTTGAAAAGTAGTATTAATCAAGGTAAAACGGTTACGATAGTAGGTAAATATGAAAAGTATAAATCTAATATAATTGCATCAGATATAAAAACTTTTGATATAGGAAATAGGGAATTAATAGAGCCGATATATCACTCTAACTCTAATATAAGTTCAAAACAAATTCATAAAATTATTAAAAACTTGTTTGATCATGGGATTGATATTAAAACTAAATTACCAAATTATATTATTTCAAAATATAATTTGATGCCCAGGGAGAGAGCGGTTAGTGAAATTCATTTTCCAAGGAGTTTAAAAACACTAAATCCTGCTATAAATTATTTGAAGTATGAAGAGTTTTTTGGGTTTTTGGAAAAAATAAGTTTGTTGAAAATAAAAAATAAAAAATTAATTGGAATTAAAAGAGAAATATGTGATGATAAAGTTTCGAAATTTATTAAGTCACTACCTTTTGAACTTACGTCTGATCAAAATAAAGCTATCGCTGAGATAAGCGCCGATATGAAAACTAGCAAAGTTATGAACAGACTTTTGCAAGGTGATGTTTCTAGTGGTAAAACAGTTGTTGCTTTTGCTGCGTTGTATATTAATTATCTTTCCGATTTTCAAGGTGCGTTAATGGCACCTACAGATGTTTTGGCTAGGCAGCATTATAAAAATATAAAAGAATTATTTAAAGGCTATGATATTAATATAAGTCTTTTAACTGGTAAGATGAGTGAAAAAGAAAAAAACAAAATAAAAAGTGAGATAAATTCTGGTGAAACTAGCATAATTATAGGTACTCATGCTCTTTTTTCCAAAGATGTCGAGTATAAAAATCTAGGTCTAGTAATTACCGATGAACAACATAGGTTTGGAGTTCGTCAACGAGGTGAGTTTAGAAAAAAAGGAAATAACGCAGATGTACTTTATATGACTGCAACTCCTATTCCAAGAACTCTTGCGCTCACTATATATGGGGATATGGATATATCGTCTATTAAAGTGCTACCGAGAAATAGGAAACCTGTAAAGACGTTTTTTAAAAAATCGAGTGAAATAAAAACTGTGTTAGAAAAAGTATTAAGCGAATTGAAAATTGGTAATCAAGTTTATGTTGTTGTGCCATTAATTGAAGAGACGGAAAAAAGTGATATGAAAAACGTTTTAGATATAGCAAGTAAATTTGAGAAAGCATATAAAGGCAAATTTAAAACAGGAATTTTGCATGGAAGAATGTCTAGTGAAGACAAAGAAAGCATAATGGACCAATTTTATAAAAATGATATTAAAATTTTAATTAGTACTACGGTTGTTGAAGTTGGTCTTGATAACCCGAATGCAACAGTTATGGTTGTTTTTGATAGTGACAGGTTTGGGCTTTCTACACTTCATCAATTAAGAGGAAGAGTAGGAAGAGGAAATAAGGAATCATACTTTTTTATGGTTGCCAAAGATTATAGTGAAAGACTACAAATATTAACCAAAACAACCGATGGATTTTTAATAAGTGAGCACGATTTTAAGGAACGTGGAAGTGGCGATTTATTTGGAGTTCGTCAAAGTGGAGAACTTAATTTTAAAATTGCAAACATCAAATCCGATTTCAAACTATTGAAAAAGGTCGATGAAGATGTAAAGGAATATTTAAAAACTAAACAAAACCGTATATAAATACTAGATTAATTTAAATGTATAGTGTATAATTATAATTAGAATAAAATGTTAAGTGGGGGATAAAAAATATGGAAGAAAAAGATGTAAAAACTATAAAAGTTTATGATAAGGAAACTGGTGAAGAACGTGTTGCCAAAATTGTTGGTGAAGTTTTCAAATTAGAAGAAGAAGGACCTGAATATATAACTTATCACTTTGACGAAGTTGATGACAAAGGATTAATTAAGTTATATACATCAATGATTAAACATGGTGAAGAAGGTATTAGTTTAGAAACAGTTCAAACTGAAGAAGAATGGACTAAGATTAAAGAGGTATTTAGACAAGCAATAAACGAAAATAAGGAGTGATATAGTGAAGGAATTTTTAGAATTATTAGAAAACAAACTTCAAGAAGCAAAAGATAGTAATAATAATTCTGATGTT
>SKIH01000064.1 GCA_007116525.1 Bacilli bacterium | reverse complement strand
AAGGTGGTAACGCGGCTAGATCGTCCTTAATTTAAGGATGGTCTTTTTATTTTAGAAAGGAATGATAATATGGAATTAAAAGATACGCTATTGATGCCAAAAACAGAGTTTAAGATGAGAGGAAACCTACCAGAAAATGAAAAGGTAATGCGTGAGAAATGGGAAGGTATGAATCTTTATCATAAGGCTTTAGAAGGAAACAAGAAAACTGGAAAAGGTATGTTTATTTTGCACGATGGTCCGCCATATGCAAACAACAATATTCATATTGGACACGCACTAAATAAGGTTTTAAAAGATTTTATTAACAGACATAAAATGCTAGCAGGCTTTGAAATGGTTTATATCCCTGGTTGGGATGTTCATGGACTTCCAATTGAAACAGAAGTTACTAAAAGTGGAGTTGACAGAAAAAAACACACTAAGGCAGAGTTTAGAAAATTTTGTGAGGATTATGCAAAAGAACAAATTATAAAGCAAAAAGAGCAATTCAAATCTTTAAATGTCATCGGGGATTGGGAAAATCCATATATAACAATGGCAAAAGATTTCGAGGCTGCTCAACTTTCTGTGTTTGCTAAAATGGTTACTAATGGGCTTATTTATAAAGGATTAAAACCAGTTTATTGGTCACCTAGTAGTGAGTCTGCTTTAGCTGAAAATGAGATTGAATATAAAGATAGAACTGATTTTTCTATTTTCTCGACTTTTGAAGTTGTTGATGGTAAAGATGTTTTAGATAAAGGTGACAAACTTGTTACTTGGACAACTACTCCTTGGACACTTCCTGGTAATTTAGCGATTACAGTTGGAGAAGATTTTGATTACTCTAAAGTAAAAGTAGGTAACGAAGTTTATGTTGTAGCAACTGAGTTGGTTGAAAATTTAATGATTAAATTTGGATTTGAAAACTATGAAGAAACCAAAACATTTAAAGGTAGTGAATTATCTAATGTTAAATATAGACATTGCTTTGAAGATAAAGATTTACCAGTTGTATTAGGAGATCATGTTACATTGGATTCTGGTACTGGACTTGTTCATACTGCTCCTGGATATGGTGCTGATGACTTTGAAATGGGGAAAAAATATAACTTAGGTTTAGTTAATGGAATTGATGATAAAGGATATTTAACTAAGGAGTCTTTTGGATTTGAAGGACTGTTTTATGAAGATGCTAATAAAGAAATTATTGAGAAGTTAGAGCAACAAGGCGACATGTTAAAAGTAGAAAAGATAAATCACTCATATCCACATGACTGGAGAACTAAAAAGCCAGTAATCTTTAGAGCTACTAATCAATGGTTCTGTAGTATCGATAAAATTAGAGATGATTTATTAAAAGAACTTGATGAAAGTGTCGAGTATGATAGAATTTGGGGTAAAAATAGAATTCGTAGTATGATAAGCGACCGTGGTGATTGGTGTATTTCAAGACAAAGAGCTTGGGGAGTTCCAATACCTGTTTTCTACAACGAGGACGGTTCTGAAATATTAGACTTTGATGTAATTATGCATGTATCTAATTTATTTAGAGAGCATGGTTCTAACATTTGGTTTGAATGGGATGCTAAAGATCTTCTTCCAAAAGGATATACTAATCCTGCTAGTCCAAATGGTGGATTTAAAAAAGAAGAAGATATTATGGATGTTTGGTTTGACTCGGGTACTACTCATACAGGTGTGTTGATAGAAAGAGGTCTTCCATATCCAGCGGATGTTTATATGGAAGGATCTGATCAATATCGTGGTTGGTTTAATTCATCATTAATTTGTGGAGTCGCTGCTCATAAACAAGCACCATATAAAAAGTTGATTTCAACTGGTTTTGTATTGGATGCTAAAGGTCATAAAATGAGTAAGTCAGTAGGAAACGTTGTCGATCCTCTTAAATTGATAGGTCAAAATGGCTCTGATATTTTTAGATTATGGGTTGCTAGTGCTGATTATAGAGAAGATATCAGATATAGTGATGAATCATTAAAACAAATTAAAGAAAATTACCGTAAACTTAGAAATACATATAGATTTATGTTAGGTAACTTATTTGATTTTGATCCGTCAAAAGATTTAGTTAGTTATGAAAATATGCCTTTGATTGATAAATATATGTTAATTGAGTTAAATGAATTAAATAAAAATGTATTAGAAGCGTACGATAAAAACAATTATCAAGATGTTTCAAGATATATTAATAATTTTGTATCATTTAAGTTATCTAGTTTTTATTTAGATTTCACAAAAGATGTTTTATATATAGAAAATGCTGATTCTAATAGAAGAAGAAGTGTTCAATCAGTTATTTATAAAGCATTGAATGATTTAGTTTTATTGATGGCTGTAATTACTCCATACACTAGTGAAGAAGTATATTTAATGATCCCAGGTGATAGAAAAGATAGTGTTCACTTAGACCATTTCCCTGAAGTATTAGAGTATGAAAATTATGGTGAGGTTTTAGCAGGTGCTAAAGTATTACTTGAAGTTAAGGATGCTACTTACAAAGCTCTTGAAGAAGCTAGAATGAATAAAGTAATAGGAAAAGGCCTTGAAGCTATAGTTTATTTGAATGTTGATGATAAAACAAAAGACACTTTAAATAAATTTGATAATTTAGCACAACTATTAATAGTGTCTAAACTAGAGTTTACTAATGAAAAATTAGAAAAATATGACGATGTTATGGTAAAAGTTGAGAAATTCGATGGTGTTCGTTGTGAACGTTGTTGGACATATTTTAACGAAGATGAGATGCAAGGTGAGATTTGTAATAGATGTCATAATATAGTTAATTAAAAAAGGGTTTTTACAACTCTTTTTTTGTGATATAATTTTGTAAGAAAGTAGGGTGTATATGAAAGAAGTTATAAAGGTAGAAAAATTAACTAAATCTTATAAAGAGTTAAAAGCAGTTGATGAATTGTCATTTAGTGTAAAAGAGAAGGAAATATTTGGTCTCTTAGGTCCTAATGGTAGTGGTAAGACAACGACTATTAATTGTTTATTATCACTTCTCAATTACGATTCAGGTGAAATCAGTATTTTTGGTGAGGAGATGTCACCGACTAAATATCATATTAAAGAGAAAATCGGAGTAGTTTTTCAAGAAGTTGCAGTATTTGATGAATTAACTGTTAGAGAAAATATCGATTATTTTTGTAGTCTTTACATTAAAGATAAGAAAAAAAGATTTGAATATGTTAATGATGCAATCGAGTTGGTTGAATTAACTGGATTTGTTAATTTTAAACCAAAACAATTATCAGGAGGTCTTTTAAGAAGATTAAATATTGCATGTGGTATCGCGCATAAACCAAAATTAATATTTTTAGATGAACCAACTGTAGCGGTTGATCCGCAAAGTAGAAATCATATTTTAGAAGGTATTAAAAAGTTAAATGATAATGGTGCAACTATTATTTATACTAGTCATTATATGGAGGAAGTAGAATTTTTATGTGATAATATATTAATTATCGATAAAGGAAAAGTTATTGCAAAAGGGAGCAAAGAGGAACTTAAAAAATTAGTTGGGATATCACTTAAGGCAAATTTTGAAATTGATAAAATGTCGAATATTTTACTAAATAAAGTTAAGCAATTCAAAAACATTGTTGATGCTACATATGAAGACGGCGAGTTATTTGTTAGTTTTGAAAAAACTAACAATTTAGGAGACTTCATTAATTTTCTTCACGATAATAAAGTTAAGTATACTAAAGTTTACTCAGAACTGCCTACATTAAATGATGTATTCTTAGAGTTGACTGGCAAGGAGCTTAGAGATTAATATGTTTTTAAAGCAATTTAAATTATTGTTGAAAAATAGATCAATGATGTTTTGGAGTCTCGCCTTTCCAATCATACTTGGTACATTTTTCTTCATGGCGTTCTCAAATTTGACGGAAACTGAAATACTAAATACATTTAACGTCGGTGTAGTAGGAGATTCTGAGTTTGTTGAAGTCTTAGAAGAAATTGAATTTATCGATGTTTACGAGTTATCTATAGAAAAAGCTGAAGAAAATTTAAATGAAGGTAATATCGTTGGGTATTACTTAATTGAAGATGAAATAGAACTTTTTGTTAGATACAATAGTACATCAACTACTATATTGAAAAACATTTTGGATACATATTATGTTTATGGAAGTGTTTTTGAAAATATTGCTAGTGAAACAGGACAATTTGAAATATTAATTTCCTCTAATAATTATATAAGTGATGTTTCTACTGAAAATGTTGATTTCACAAACATATTTTTCTATACATTGATAGGTATGTTTTGTATATTTGCTGGAATGTTTGGTATAAACGCTGTAACTTTAAGTGAAGCAAATATGAGTATTAAGGGAGCTAGAGTAAGTGTATCATCAGTTAATAAGTTAAAATACTTGCTTAGTACATTGTTAGTATCGATGATAATTATGGGTATAGAATTTTCTATTTTATATATTTATTTGTCAGTTGTACTTGGCATTCAATTTTCAAATGTTTTACAGTTGTTTATTGTTTCGTTACTGGGATGTTTCGTAGGTATTTCACTTGGTGTTTTAATAGGTGCTGTATCTAAAAAGGATGAGGAAGGCAAAAACTCGATATTAACTGCAGTTACAATGTCGGGTGCATTTTTAGCTGGTATGATGAATTTTCAAGTTAAATATCATGTTGATAATAATATTCCACTGCTTTCCAAGATCAACCCTGTTAATATGATAACTGACGGGCTATTGAGTATTTACTATGAAAATTTTGATAGATTTTTAAGTAATGTAGGATCGCTTTTGATTTTTTCTATAGTAGCGATATTTATTTCGTTCCTATTTTTAAGGAGGAAGACATATGACAGTATTTAAAAGTTATTTAAAAATTGCACTTTTCAATAAAGTAACTATATTGATTTACTTAGGTATCTTTTTTGCTTTCGCTATTTTTATTGCTAATTTAGGGACAGCAGAAACTGAGTTTGTAGAAGTTAAACCAAATGTTTCGATATTCGATAATAGTAATAGTTTATTATCTTCTATGTTTATTGAATATGTCGAGCAAAATGCTAATGTTATCGAAATCGATGATGATAATGTTGATGATGCTTTGTTTTTTAGAACAGCAGATTATATTATATATATTCCAGAAGATTTTGAAAATGAAAAACAAATAGATTCAAGAAGTATTCCAGAAAGTTTTAGAGAAGCATATTTAGAGATTTTAATAAATAGATTTTTAAATATTGTGGATACTTATGAAAATTATGGTTATACTCACGAAGAAATCGAAAATGTTATATTTGATGATATGGACACTGAAGTTAATGTGTCTTTAGATGTTGAAGTTGAACCAATAGCTAATAAAATAAATTCGTATTATAATTTTTCAAATTATATAATTTTATCTTTAAATATATTTTTAGTTAGTTTGATAGTGAAAACTTTTAGAGAAGAGCCTATTTTAAAAAGAAATTTAGTGTCTAAAGTTCCAGTTAAGAGCATGAATAAGCTATTATTAATTGGAAATTTGATGGTTAGTTTTACGATTTTTTTACTAGTGAATATCTTATCGCTTATTATATTTAAAGGTGATGTTGTTAACTTTGCGGGACTTTTCTTACTAATTAATACATTTGCGATGTCTATTGCATCAATGATGTTAGGATTTTTAGTAGGTAATTTTGTTAAAGGAAAAGAAGCTAGAAATGGCGTTGTCAATGTAGTTGGATTAGGTTCATCATTTATTAGTGGTGCCTTTGTTCCTCAAGCGATGCTTGCTTCATCGGTTTTGTTAATAGCTAAATTTTTCCCATCATATTATTTTATTTATAATAATGATTATATTGTTAACTTAAATAATTTCAGTTTTGATAACGTTCAAATCATTTATTTTAATGTAATTATCATTTTCGGATTTGCTTTATTCTTCTATATTTTGAATAATTTATTTAGCAAAAAGAAAATTTAAAATAACTTTTAATTAAGTTATTTTTTTATTGCCGAGTTTTTTCTTTATTATATTGGATATTATTGGTATAATTATAATAGGTGATACTATGAATAAGACAAAAGTTGTCGTTACTGTTGGACCAGCCAGCAAAGAAAAATCTATACTTAAAGAATTAGTGATTTATGGAATGGATGTTGCAAGGATTAATTTAAGCCATGCGAACCATGAATTTTGCTCTGATATCGTCAATAAAATACACGAAATTAACGAAGAGTTAAATACTAATGTCGCTATTATGCTAGATACGCAAGGTCCAGATATTAGAGTAGGCGAATTTATAGGGGGTTCAGCGTACTTTAGAAAAGGCGAAACTGTGAGACTTTATAATGATGATGTTTTAGGGGACAGCACTAAGTTTTCGGTTTCTTATAAAAACTTACATAGAGATGTTATGTATAATGACATTATTAAATTAAATGATGGAAAAGTCGAGATGAGAGTAATCGACGTTTCAGAGGAATTTATCACTTTAGAAGTTTTAAATAATGGTTACATTTATGATAATAAAGGAGTTAATGTTCCAGGTGTTCACTTATCAAGACCGTTTTTAAGTGAAAAGGACAAAAAAGATATAATTTTTGCAAGTGGATTAGATGTAGACTTTATGGCATTATCTTTTGTTAGTAGTGCCGAAGATGTTTTAGTAGTTAACGATTTGTTAATCGAAATTGGCAATGATCACATGAAGTTGATTTCAAAAATTGAAAATGAAAGAAGTTTGAATGAACTTGATGAGATTATTAAAGTATCGGATGGAGTTATGGTAGCAAGAGGTGACTTAGGTGCTGAATTGCCACCTGAAAAAATACCAGGCATACAAAAAAAGATAATTTCAAAGGCGCTTTCTCAAGGCAAAGTTTCTATCGTTGCAACTGAAATGATGTCTTCAATGGAAAAGTCTATTACACCAACAAGAGCTGAAGTAAGTGATGTTGCTAATGCTGTTTTAGATGGTTGTGATGCTGTTATGTTAAGTGGGGAGACTACTGTTGGTAAGTATCCGCTTGAGACGGTGACTATGATGGAAAAAATTATTAAATCGGCAGAAGAGGATTTAGACTATCAAAACTTTTTAGTAACAGCTATGAAAACTGAAAAGCAAGATACTACTGGGTTGATATCATACAGTGCAGTTGAATGCGCAATTAGACTTAAAGCAAAAGCGATAGTAACTCCTACTATGACTGGAAATACTGCAAGAAAAATAAGTAGGTTTAGACCTTCTTGTCCTATACTTGCTATATCTCCGGATATTAAAACAGTTAAATCGCTAGCATTATGCTTTGGTATTCAGGCTTCGCTTGATCATGAATTAGATTCTTTTGATAAAATAATGGATTTGTCTGTAACAACTGCAAAAGAGTTTGTTGGAAATCAAAAAGGTGAAAAGATAGTAATTACAGGTGGTTATCCTTTTAATGAAACAAAGCATACGAACTTTTTAAAAATAGAAGAATTATAAGGGGGTGTTATAATGTATGATTTAGGAGAACAATTTAAAATTGATTTGACTAAAGGAAGAGCTAATGAAAAAAGCATTATTCAAGGACAAAAGTATAGAATAACTATTTTGTCTGAAACATTAATCAGATTAGAATACAACAAGAATGGTGTTTTCAATGATGATCCAACAGCTCTTGTATTAAACAGAAATTTTAAAAAGCCTGAATTTGAAGTTAGACAAAGCACTCATAATTTAGAGGTTATTACTAAAAATTTTACTTTAACTTATTTAAAAGAGAAGCCATTTGAGGGGCCTAAAATAAATCCAATGGTAAACTTTAAAATCGAGCTTAAAGGAAGTGACAAACTTTGGCATTTTGACCATCCTGAAGTCAGAAACTTTGGAGCACCTGCGTTTGCATTTGATTCAAGTAAAAATAAATTAGTTAAAGAAAAGGGACTTAATTCACCTGATGGATTTGTTTCTATCGATGATTCTAATGGTTTTATATTTACAGAGGATGGTTTTTTCAAAAAGAATTTAGAGGATTGTGTTGATACGTATGTTTTTATTTATAAAGATGATTTTGAAGTTTGCTTGAAAGATTATTTTGAATTAACGGGGAAGCCAACTTTAATACCAAGATATGCACTTGGTAATTGGTGGACAAAAAATGATGAATATAATGAAAAGAGCTTAATTGAATTGGTGGATGACTTTGATTACTATGACATCCCAATAGCATCTTTAGTATTGAATAATAAATGGTATGTACACGAAAAGCTAAAAGATAGAACTACAAACGGTTTTGTTTGGGATTCTAGCAAGTTTAGTGATCCTAAAAAGGTCGTTGATTATTTGCATTCAAAAGGAATAAGACTTGGCGTTGGAATTGAACCAACAGATGGAATTTATCCGTATGAAACATATTATAATAAAGCCGCTGAATTTTTAGGGATATCAGAGGGAGAAAAAATTCCGTTTAATTTTTATGATCCAAAATATGTAGATGCTTATTTTAAATTGCTAATACATCCGCTATTTAATACAGGGATTGATTTTGTCACTATTAGAACTACTGATAAGAAAAAAGAGAAAGATTTATGGATGATAAATCATTACCATTATTATGATATGAATAGAGATTATAAAAAAAGGTCGCTTGTTTTATCAAGAGATCCAAAAGTTGCATCTCATAGATATCCAATTACTTATTCAGGTAAAACAACTGTTTCATGGGATACTTTGAAAATGCTTCCATTTTATAATTCGCTTGCTGCAAATAAAGGTGTAAGCTTTTTAGCACACGATATTGGTGGCTATTATAAGGGCGTTGAAGATGATGAACTATATACGAGATTTGTTCAGTTTGGTACCTTTTCTCCAATATTAAAATTAGGGTCAAGGGAAGGAAAGTATTATAAAAGAGAACCTTGGAACTGGAGTGTTAAATCATATACTATAGCTCAAGACTATCTGAAGTTGAGACATAGAATGCTTCCGTATTTGTACTCTGAGGCATATAAATATTTTGATGAAGGAAAACTTTTAATTAGACCGATTTTCTTTGAAAAACACGAACTTTACAATGATATAAATCATAAACATCAGTATTTTTTAGGTAGTCAATTTTATGTTAGTCCTATAATTAATAAAAAAGAGCCATTGATGGACAGGGTTATTCACAAATTTTATGTTCCAGAAGGTATATGGTATGACTTTTTGACGGGCAAAAAATTTCCTGGTGGTAAAAATTATGTTTCATTTTATAAAGATGAAGATTATCCGGTTTTTGCAAGAGCAGGTTCGGTAATCCCATTTGGTGAAAATGACAATTTAAATGATACGACGCCTCCTAAAAATATGGAAATACATGTTTTCCCAGGAATGAGTAATACTTATAAGTTATATGAAGATGATGGGGTAAGTAATTTGTATGAACGAGGGTTTTATTTAAAAACCGATATTGAATACAACTATTTACCTTCCAATTATACTGTTATAATAAGAGCTGTTGAAGGTAAAAGTGGTATTGTTCCAGATGAAAGAAATTATAAAATTAAGTTTAGAAATACTAAAAGGCCAAGTGAAGTTTCTGTTAACTTCAATGGAGAAGAGTTGAAATTTGATTCTTATAATGATGGTCCTGATTTCATCGTCGAAGTTAGTGATGTTAAAACAATAGGACAATTAACTATTAATTGTAAAGGTAGTGATATCGAAATCGATGCCGTTAGAATTATAAACGAGGATATTAAAACTATTATCTCGGATTTGAAAATCGAAACCGAATTAAAGTTTAAAATCGATAACATTTTATTTGGTGAAGAACTTCCATTAAATAAGAAGAGAATTGCTATTAGGAAGTTGAAAAGACAAGGTTTGGAGCGAAAGTTTGTTAAACTTTTCTTGAAATTACTTGAATATATTAATCAAGTATAATATAATATAGTTATTATTTTTAAATGCGTTGAAAAAAAGTAGTAATAATTGGAGCTATTTTAGAGAAGAGTCGGTTGCTGAAAGACTTTATAGTTTGATTGTGAACTTGTTTTGGAGCATCACTATTGTGACGTAAGCCAGCGTTATAGGCATTGAGAGCATAAAGTATTATGAACTAAGGTGGTAACGCGGGTTTCACTCGTCCTTAGAATCATAATGCTTTTTTTTGAAAGGAGAAAAAATATGTTTGTTTTTACACTTGAAAGTTTGGTTATTAGTCTGATTACTTTTGTAGTAGTCTACTTCGTTTACTATATCATTTTGAAAAGAAGATTGAGGGATGAAAAAAAGTTTATGAATAGTACGGAAATTTTATATTTAAAAATAAAATATAAAATAAACGTTGAAAAAACACCTAAAATTAAATTAGTAAAACTGATTTCGCTTGGGAATGCATTTACTATATCTTTTGTGTTTTTGCTTATGTCATTTATTAACTTAGGATTAATTAGATTATTTATCGCGATTATATTTTTGGTTCCCACAATAATCGCAGTTTATTTTATGATAGGGAACCATCTTAGAAAAGGAGGTTATTAATATGTTTGATTTTATGAATGTAGAAAAGAAATGGCAAAAAAAGTGGGAAGAAAATGAAAGTTT
>SKIH01000038.1 GCA_007116525.1 Bacilli bacterium | reverse complement strand
TTTCTTTTAAATAAGTGATATGAAAGCCTAAGTCCCCATATACCTACTAGTATATTTGGGAGAAGTAGTCTTGCTGTTATTTCTTGGTTTGAAAAGAAAAGTGTTATAAAACTTACTAACACAAAACCAAGACCCCAAGCTATATCCACTAGTCCGTTATTCTTTTTATACATCGAGATTAAAAAGAAAATGTTCATGTGGATAAATATTACTAAAATAGCAACTAAAAATAATTCCATAAATCCTCCTTTCACTTATGTATAAATGTATATTGTAAATTCATTATAGCACTACAATGTTAAAAAAGAAAAATTAATATTACAAGATAAAAAAATAACTAGTTAATGCTAGTTATTTTTGCTTACCCTTTTGTTCTATAGATTCAAGATGTTTTTGAAATACATCTGCTTTTTTTAAATCCGGCTTTATAAAACTACCGTACTTTTCTTGTAAAAGTTCATATTTTTCCTTAAATTTTTTATATTCTTCTCTTGTTTCTCCAAATGTCAATTCAGAATAAACAACTTTCTTATTACGAGGTCTTTCATAACGCTCCTCACAGCACTCTAAACAAATATATTGGTAAGTAACATCACCATAAGGATCATTAGGGTTTACAGGTCCTGCATTATACCACATAGGATGCTTACATTCATCTTGTATTGCCTCTTTTAATTCATCACTTAATTGTCTAATATCATTTTCAATAGACTTTTTTATTCTCGTCATTTTTTCATATTCTCTAACTAAAGGAGAGTCTAATAAGGTTTCTAATTTTTCTTCGATTTTTTTGCTATCATTCATTAGCTTATCTAATTTATCTTCTAGTTCTTTTGGGTCTTTCTTTGTATGCTTTTTTAAATTTTCAACTGCTCTATCGATATCTTCTTCTTCTTGATCATACAATTTCTTAAAAGTTTCTTCACTAGTAAGTTCTCTATTATTTTCTTTCATAATTTACCTCCAAAATTTCTTGTTATAATACCATACATATAGTTTTTATGCAATAAAAAAAGAAATGTTAATTATTCATTTCTTTCATCTTTTTGTTAATAAAGCCAATAGCTTTCTTATCATTAAACTTATACATTAAATTCATTATTTTAGAATCTGTTCCAACATATATTTTAAACTTTTTCTTCTCAATACCATCAATTATTTGTTTAGCAGCATCACTTGCAGATGTCATCTTCATTTTTGAATCTTCGTTTGAAACTTTACTCTCAACATTAGAATTTTTAGTAATATTAGTTTCAATCGCACCAGGTAGTGCTAGCATAACATTAACGTTAGTATCTAAAAGTTCAGAATACATACCTTCACTTAAAATCTTTAATGCCGCTTTAGATGAACCATATACCGTCTGACCAGGAAACGGAAAAAAACCTCCCATACTAGATACATTTGTAATGTTTGCTTCATCTCTTTTTAAAAGATCTGGTAAAAACAACTTAGTTAATTTCAAAGGCCCATAAAAATTTACATTCATAACTTTTTCAACAACATTCATATCAAGATCACCTACATTAATAAATGGTTGGATAATTCCAGCATTATTAATTAAGCAATCAGCATCAGGATAAGTGTCACTAAACTCACCGTAAAATTTAGTTAAATCTTCATCATTTGAAACATCCACTTTATGGATAGTAACTTTCTTTTGATCTTTTGCCATTGACTTAGTTACTTCAAGTTCATTAACATTCAAATCTAGGGCTGCTACACTTGCCCCTTTATCAACTAATTGAAGCACTAATTCTCTTCCAATACCACTAGCAGCACCTGTTACAATAACGTTTTTGTCTTTTAAATTCATAATTCCTCCTACTATATTATTTTAGCATTCAAAATGCTAGCTTTAAACATTTTTTTATTTGTCTTTACACAAAAAGTGTAAGGTTGCATAAATATATAAGTATGTTAAAATGTTTTTAGGAAGTATAAATTACTTCTTGTTTATAAGTTAGGAGGGATTAAATTGAAAAGAGGCTTAAAGTTATTTAGTGTTCTATTACTTTCTTTAGTATTCTTAACAGGATGTTTTGGAGAAGACTTAGATACAGACATTCCTGAGCAAGAAAATGGAGTAAATGAAGGTGGAGAACAAAACGACATCTTTGAAGATGACTTTTTCAACGACACACCAGCTGAAGAAGAAAATGATTTTGATGAAGAAGATATAGAAGAAGAAGAAATTTTAGAAGAAGAAATTTTAGAAGAAGAAATTTTTGAATAATACTTTTTTAATTGATTTTAAAACTAACCAAATTTTTGGTTAGTTTTTTTATTTACATAAATAAAACAAAACTTTTGACTTTGCCTTTAAAATACACTACAATTTACTTATAATATAAATGGAGGAATTTATGAAAAATAATAAAATTATCCCTTATGAAGAAAAAATTTTTAAAGTTGGTTTAGGAATATTGCTTTTATTTTCAATAATTTATGTTGGAAGTTTAATAAGCTGGTTTTTTAAACCTATATTAGTAGCATTTCAAGTGCTTTTCATACCACTTGTTCTTACTATGTTCTTATACTATTTACTAAGATCCCCAGTTAATTTACTTAGTAAAAAGTTACCTAGAGGTCTATCTATACTAGTTATGTATGCTTTATTCTTAGGTATTATGGTTGTAATTATTGCTTGGTGGGGCCCTCTTTTACAAGACCAGTTTATAAATTTTTCAAACAACGTACCTAAAATACTTAAAAATGTTGAAGAAACAATTTTTGGTTCCAATGTTTCTAGCGCACTAGGATGGATCGATGATGAACTTACAGTTCACGGTATTGTTACTGAGTGGCTTAACCAATCAGAAGA
>SKIH01000028.1 GCA_007116525.1 Bacilli bacterium | reverse complement strand
CTCATTATTGGAGTAGTAATAGCAGCTATAACACCTAATATTACTATAACTGCCAATAATTCAACTAAAGTAAAACCTTTTTTCATAAAATCACTATTCCTTTTCAGCTAATTTTTTGTAATAACCAAATCTTTCAATTGCATTTTGTTTATTTCCTTCAATCAATGCTTGAGCATTTTCTTTATTTACTATTTCCAAAACCTTAAATCTTTTTTGATTCAATAAAAACTCTTCGTACTTATCAAAGTCAGCATTTTTATTATCGAGTACAAATTTCTCAACTCTTGGATCATATCTAAATATTGGAAAGTATCCACAATTCGTTGCATCTTTTTCATATTCGAATCTATTAGCAAGGCCACCTTTAATACCATGCGATATACAAGGCGAAAATGCAATTATAATAGATGGTCCATCATAGCTTTCCGCTTCTTTAAACGCTTTTAAAACTTGGTTTGGATTCGCACCCATATTAACTTGTGCAACATATACATCAGGATAAGTAAGGGCCATCTTAGCTAAGTCTTTACTATTCGTTTTCTTACCATCATATGAGAAAGCTGCAATACTACCTTTTTTAGTAGCTTTAGACGTTTGACCACCAGTATTTGAATACACTTCTGTATCTACTACTAAAATGTTTATATTCTCACCACTAGCTAATACATGGTCAATTCCGCCGAACCCTATATCATATGCCCAACCATCACCACCGATAGTCCACACACTTCTTTTTTTAATAAATTCTTTCATGTTTTTAATTTCTGGTTCAACATTACCATAATCAATATTCTCGTAAACTTCTTTCGATATTTCAAAATCATTTTTATTTTCTAAAAGTTTATCGAATAGCTTTTTATTTGTCTTATCGTCACTATTTCTAATTTTCTCTAAAAGTAACTCTCTTCTAACATTGTTAGCTACTAATATACCGTAACCAAACTCAGCATTATCTTCGAATAAAGAGCTAATCCAAGGCACACTATATGGAGTGCTTGGTGCACTACCACCATAAATCGATGAACAACCTGTAGCATTAGCAATAATCATGCTATCACCATAAAGTTGTGTTAATAATTTAATGTATGGTGTTTCACCACATCCAGCACAAGCACCTGAAAATTCAAACTTAGGTGTTTTAAATTGTGTTCCTTTAACTAAATTTAAATTAACATCTTTTTTCTCTTTAACTTTGTTTAATAAATAATCAAACCTCTTCTGTTCTTTTTTCTCGATTTGCTCTTTTATATTAGCCATAGATAGCGCTTTATTTCCTTTTTTGCCAGGACAAACATTAACGCACACATTACAACCAGTACAATCATTTGCAGAAACCGCAATAGTGTATTTATATTTATCTTTATGATCTTTATCTATTGCATCAAGTAAGTTGTCCTTCACATAATCCTTAGCATTTACAACTTCCTCTTCATCTAGTAAGAATGGTCTAATAACGCCGTGTGGACATGCTAGCGAACACAAGTTACATTGAATACAATTTTCTTTGTCATAACAAGGAACTTTATCACTAATAGCACGTTTCTCATACTTACTATTACCACCTTCAAAAGTACCATCAGGATTGTCTAAAAATGCCGATACTTTTAATTCATCCCCTTTTCTTTTGTTCATAACATCTACAACAGAATCAAAAATGTCTTCTTTTATAACTAAAAACTCGCCATCTTCTACATCTACTTTTTTTAAGTTTTCAGAAGCTACAGCAATTGCATTTTGATTTGCAATAACAACATCTGTTCCCATCTTAGAAAAATTATTTGAAGCCAAGTCTTTAAGCTTTTCGACACTCACTTTATAATCCATTAAATCACTTAAACTAAATATAACACTTTCAAATATAGTACTAAGTTTACCTGGAATACCTAATTTATCTGCGATCTTATCTGCATCAATAATATAAAATTCAATATTTTTATTTACCATAACTTCTTTTATAGAGTCATCTAAAAAGTTAATAATATCTTTTTCGTTTTTGCTAGTATTTAATATAAACTTACCACCATTTTGAATATGCTCCAATACATCATACTTTTCTAAGTAAGACTCCTTAGTACAAACTACAATCAAAGGATTATCAACATAATAAGTAGATTTTATCTTGTCCTTATTAAACCTTAAGTGACCAACAGTAACACCGCCTGATTTTTTAGAGTCATATTGAAAGTAACCTTGAACATTAAAATTAGTGTTTTCACCTACTACTTTAATAATATTTTTACTAGCGCTTACCATACCGTCACTACCGTAACCATAAAGCAAATATTCACATGATTTAGAAATTTTAAAACTATTATCGACTTCTAAACTTAAATTAGTTACATCATCAACAATACCTATTGTGAAACTATTTTTCATTTCATTATTCAAATTATCAAAAACAGCCTTTATTTGAGCCGGAGTTGTATTTTTAGAAGATAGTCCATATCTACCACCAATAACTACTACGTTAGTTTTTGCAAGAGCGTTTTTAACATCTAAATAAAGAGGTTCCCCAGTAGAACCTTGCTCTTTTGTTCTATCTAGGACCGCTACTTTTTCAACTGTATCTGGAAGTTCTAACTCAAACTTATCCATAACAAATGGTCTATATAAATGAACTTCTAAAAGCCCAACATTTTCACCCATTTCATTTAAAGTGTCTATTGTCTCTTTAATAGTCTCACAAACAGATCCCATTGCTACAACTACTCTTTTAGCATCTTTTGAACCGTAATAATTAAATGGTTTATATTCCGTTCCTGCAAGATTATTAATTTCATTCATATAGTGTTCTACAGAGGCATAAACATCATTATAAAACTTATTTCTAACTTCTGTCGCTTGAAAATAAACATCATCATTTT
>SKIH01000059.1 GCA_007116525.1 Bacilli bacterium | reverse complement strand
TATTGTCTTGTTCCGTTTATGTCTGTTATCTCTACTATTGTGATGGTATTATTTCCTACATTTTGTTCTTCCCAAGTTCTTAAAAGCCCTATTAAGTTTGATGGTGTATTATAATCCCATATACCTACTGTTTGAAGTGCATCTAATCTACTATAAACTATTTCATTTTCTTCGTTCTCATACATTACTTCATAACAAGCATTCTTAATAAAATAATCTCTTGTTAATTCTAAATGTTCTGTACTATCATCGTTATAGTCTGTTATGTATTGTATCAACACTTTCATTTCTTCTGAATATGATTTATTATTAAACACTTTACCAAATATTCTACTTATTATGCTTTGTTTGGTTTTGTTTACTGTTTCACTTACTAAATATTTAGGTTCTTTACCACCAAAGTAACCACTTGTCATATCTGCTATATATGTTTCTAATGCTACTTTTATGTTCTTATCGTTCAAACTAAATATATCGCTTTGTGTCGCTAATCTCCTATACCTTTCTTGATACAGTTGCTTTCTCTTGTTTAATACAGGTGTAACCCTATTTAATAATTGTGGTATGTCTTTTCCTTCAATTTTTGTTATGTCGCTTACTTGTATCATTTAACCCTCCTCGTTTCTTTTAGCATTTTAATATGTCCCCCTTTTATATTATTTTATTAAAACCAAACTGCATTTTGTTACTATTGTTTATATCTTCATATATTCCTGCTAATACATCTGGTCCATCATCGTGTGTGTTTTTCCCTTTCTTTTGATAACTTGTTATATGTTTGTAAAAGTCTGGAAATCTATCTTTCCAATTATGTGGAAAATACATATGCTCCATTACCCAATTACTACTTGATAATATTCTTGCTTCTTTATTTCCTGATTGTGTAAATGGTTGTATTACTGTTTTGTTGTATCTATGTTTGTCTTTTAATATTCTTTCTACATTTCTTGCAAAACCTCTTCCACCATTATTACTTTCTATCTTCGCTAAATTAACATTGTTTTTAATGAATAACTCTGCTGTTTCATCTTCTGTTATTTCCATTCCTTTATCTGTAAATTGAACATCTAATATATATACTTCGTTATTTACTTCCCCATATACTATTGTACATAAGAAGTCTTTTCCTGTATCTGCTGTATCTGTATATGATCTTGTTATCTTTATTTCAGGTATATCTTTATATGTTTTTAAACTTGTATATAACTTCCCTTTTATATCTATTGGCTTTTGATTATAGTTTGCTTCTACTATATCTATATTCATTTCTTTGGTTTTTAATAAGTAATCTTCTTTGTTTAAGATACTCTCACATAACATTTTGCCTTCTTCATCTATTACAGGAAACTTAATTAGTTTTACATTATCATAGTTTTCTAATACTCTTCCTGCTAAATCTTTTTCAGCCCATCTTGTCATTACTATTATAACTTTCCAATTTTGTTCTGTTCTTGATAACATCGTGTTTGTAAACCAATCCCATTGCTTATCTAATACATTACTGTTATATGCTTCTTCTACATTCTTTATTAAGTCATCTATTATTAGTATGTTTGCTCCAAATCCTGTTGCTGTTCCTGTTGGACTTGTTGCTAGGTAGTTCTTCTCTTGGTTGCCTTCTAATGCCCACATACTTGAACTTGCTTCCCCATACTTTATTTTGGTATTAGGGAATATATCACTATAAACCATCTTATCAACTTTTATCTCTTGTATTGTATCTCTTACTTGTCTTGCAAAATTACTTGATAATGTTTCATTATATGAACCTGTCATTACTTTTAATCCTGTGTTTGTTCCAAATAACCACTCTACTGTGTTTTTTTTTGTATATGATTTACCAAATCTAGGTGGTAGGTTTATAACTAAAAACTTTTGTTTGTCTTGTTCTATGAACTCTTGTATCTCACTACACATAGTTTTTAAATACTCTTTATCTTCTGTATAAAAATGTGGGTATCTTAATTTACAATATTCATATAGACTTCTTCTTGCTATTTCTTTCTTTGCTTCCACTCTTACATATTCAGGTATCATTTAACCACCTGCTAACTTCTTTAATTCCTCTACTGATAATTCTTTATAATTATTTACATTTGCATTTATGTTTTGGTCTATCTCTTGTTTATCTCTATAATTGAATTTATTCTTCATATAGAATATTTTAAATGTATCTGTTATCTTTGCATTTATAGTATAATCTTCTAATATTTCTTGGGTTTTGTTAAAAGTGCCGAAGTAATAGTCTTTTTGATTATAATAAGTTTCTCTATCTATATTAGCAAATACACAAAATCCTGCTATGTTAGCAAGTTTTTCATTCTTAATACAGTAGTCTATGTATTCATCGAACTTATTTTTAAAATCTTGTTCTGTTGGAAAACTTCTTGGGTGTCCTTTGCCTCTCATATATAATCACTCCTCTTTGAATTGTACTTCGCCTTTTATTATACTTTTAATTGCTTCTATTGATTTGTTTAGTTCATCTTTTTTGCTTATCTTAAACATTGATTGTGTTTCGTTATATCTTATTATTAAGTTTAGTATGTCATTATCATCTTCACTTAGTGCTATTACTGTTCCTGTATCTTCTAATATTTCTTGTATTTGTTCTTTCATATTATCTTCTTCCATTCTTCATAATTTGATTTTGGTTGTTGTGGTTGTATTGTTAATGGTCTTATTCTATCTATATCGTTCAAGTCCATTCTTATTATGTAACCATTTACTCCATCTTGTATTTGTTCGTGTGCTGTTGGGAAGTCTGTCGCTATTACAGGTGTTCCTATTATTAAGGCTTCTGTTATTACATTTCCCCAACTTTCAAAATTACTTGGTACTATTACAAACTTACTGTTTTTCATATAAGGGTATGGGTTATCTTTATT
>SKIH01000062.1 GCA_007116525.1 Bacilli bacterium | reverse complement strand
GTTAACATTAAGTTGATAAGGTTGTTTTTATCAAAGTTGTTTTGTTCTATTAAATACTTGGTTGTTATTTGTACTGGTTTTATTTCTGTGTAATTGTTTTTTATGGTTGTTTTATCTTTTTTCTTTTCGTATAAGTCTTTTAAGTATTCTGTTAGTCCATCATTTTTTCCTTTGTTTACAAGTTCTACTATTCCTCTTGGTATTGGGTTTTTGTATTTTAAGTTAAAAGAATAAGGTAGTGCTCCTACTCTTCCTATGTTAAAACACTTGTCGTCTATTTCTGCGTTTATATTTGCGTCGAACTTCTTTGAAAATTTAGGTAGTATTTTTCCTATGCCATTTTTTATAATATTTTTTTGTTCTTCAAACAAAGTTGTTATATTATAACTTTTAGTTTCTGCGTTAAATTCTAAGTCTATCATGTGTATTGGTACATCTAATTTTATTAGTAGTTGTAATCCATTACCTGAACATATTTTACAATAATTATTATTAAATCCTTCTTTTGATAATTCTTCTAGTAGTGTGTCTGCTAAATAATTTATATCCATTAAATCTTTATTTGTAGCTGGCCCTTCTTTTAACTTCCTATCTATATCTATGAATAAAAACTTGTTTTTGGTTATACCTATATCTTTACCTGTAAAAGTTAATTTTCCTCGTTCATTTAAAACTTTTTTCTTAGGATTAATACCAAACCATATAGTGGATTTGCTTCTAAAATGGTTTATTATTTTTCCTATTTTTTCAGGGTTATTTGTATACACACTTGATTTGTTTCCACTAACAAAGAATTTTTCTCTTGCTTCTACTGCAAATTCCCATGTGTCGAATCTTAGTTCCATGTAATCGTTTTGTTCGTCTGACCACCAATTGTAAAAGTCGTCAATGGAATACTTTGAGTACACTTCTAAGTATCTTTGTTTAGGTTTTAATTCATACCATTTCATTTTATTATTTTTATTATTCCTTTTTTATTATATTCTATGTATTGTGTGTGTTCTAATACTTTTATTGGATAGTAATAATGTTTAAAATAATATTTTCTGTTTTTACCACCATTAAAAGCATCCAACGTGCAGTCAAGTTTTTCTGAGTGTATTATTATTTGTGCTACATCATAATACTTTGTTTCTCCATTTTTATCTGCTAATAATTTTATTATTTGTTTTAGTCTTTGTAGTTCTTTATTATATACATAATGTGTTGTTTTTATTGATTTTCCTTTTCTTGTTGAATTTATTTCAACACCCCATATATTAAATGTTTTGTCTATTAATTCTATTTTTGTTTTTGGTTTTTGATTTGTTTGTGGTGTGTTTTGTAGTTGTTCTTCTAATTCTTTTATTTTGTTTTTATATTTTTGTAATAGTTGTTCGTTCTCCATTTTAATTTTTTCTCCGTAATATTTTTCTATCCAGTTATATTCATAATTGCTAATGTTGTATTTGTAAAAAGTTTTTGGTGTTATTAACTTTCCTTGTTTTATGTTGTGTTCTATCAAATCTTGTATTAATAATATTTTCATATCATTAGGAGTTGATATTTCTTTTTTATCTTCTACTGCTCCATACATGTTCTTGTCCATCCTTATTTTTTATTACTTTGTCAATCATTTCTTTTATTTTTTTTAGTTGTCTTTCGTAGTATTTTCTTTCGTTTTGTAAACTTAATATTTTACTTTCTTTTCTTTTATCATTTATTAATAATACTCTTATAGCTTCTACTAATTCTTCTTTTGTTTTTTGTTCTAAGTTATCGTATTCTTCCTTTATGTGTTTTAATGTATTCATTTGTTTTTCACCTTTTATAAGTAGTTGTTTAATTCAGAGTCTTCTGCGTATCCCCATTCATCTGATGTTGTTGATTCTTTTACTTTGTCTTCATCATTATTTTCTATGTGTCCTAGTATTTTGTATTCGTTTGTGTCAGCTACTTCTATTTTGCTGTCAATATTTTCTATTATGTATCTTAATATATTTAAATCTTCTTCTATAAACATTTCTCTATCATCTATTATTCTTAGTATGTCTAATATGTTCTCTGCCATTTCTTGTGTTCTTGTGTCAACTCTTTTACCGTATTGTTTTAATACTTTTTGCACGTTGTCAAAAAACCCTACATCATTGTTAGCCCAGAGTATTTCATCCTTTATATTCTTTATTTTTTCTTTTAATGTGTCTAGGTTTAAATGTCTTTTTAATTCTGTTAGGTTATCAACAGTTTTTCCCATCTTGTTTTTTCTAACAGTCATTGTTAAATCTCTTGAAGATTTTTTTGAGCCTAAATAGAAGTAAAAGAAGAATCTTTGTTTTAATGCTAATTCACTTCCGTCTATCCAGTTTACTTGTTGTCTTTCATATTCATCTCTTATCTTTCTTATAGCATATCTTAGGTAGTGATTGGTATAAGTGTATAATGGTAGTGTTAAATCTATTGAGTAATCCCATGCTGGTTTTGGTTCATTTTCTTCTCCTTTAAATACTAAGCTGTCACTTTGATATAAGTCTTTTATTTTTCTACTGTATCTGTCTATGTGTTTTAGGTCTACATTTTGTGTTACTATCACTTGTGCTGTTCTTTTATATGAATGATTATTTCCTCCTTGTTTGGAGTAATCATAGTCTGATTCTAATAAGTATTGTTTTAAATTGTTTTGTACATCTGGGCTTTCTTTTACTTCATCTATTACTATTAAATCCATTTCTCCTAGTAGTCCTCTGTATAAGTATCTATGGTCTTTTGAGAATAATGTGAATGTTTCCATTGTTCCTCTAAGTTTTGGTATGCTTATACTTGTAGCGTTTGATTGCCAACTATTATGGGTGTATAGTGCGGTGCTCCAATATTTTGCAAATGCTGATTTACCTGATGACATTTCTCCTATTAGTGATATGT
>SKIH01000027.1 GCA_007116525.1 Bacilli bacterium | reverse complement strand
GCAACAGTTACTGTTTTAAATTTTTCAGACAATTTTTCAATTAAATTTTGGTATGAATAAGTAATTATATTTTTCTCATCAGCTTCTTTTAAAAGTGCATTTTCACACTCTGGTTTAGCGCACACTACAATAAGTTCCTTATTTAAAACAACATCTTCTTCTTTTAAAAGTTTTATTCCTTTATCTTCAAGAAAACTTTTTTCTTCAATCAATTTTTCAGAATCGCTTGCAGTAACTTTATAGCCAAAAAGTACTAAAGCTTCCATCAAAGAGCAAATAAATGAATCTTTAATCCCTATAAAATGATACATATTATCACTCCATTCTATAAATTAATTATAGCATCTAAAGGTGATAATTGCTATTAATTTCAATGTTTTTTTAACAACTTTTCTCGATTAAAAACTTTAAGCAACTTAAAAATCAAAAAAGGCAAGGACTTTAAACCTTGCCTAAATTGTTCTTTATTATAGTTTGCTTTACATACCTTTTATATCTAGCAGAGTATAAATCAGTAGCATTAATTACTATTATGTGGATTTCTGCTACTATTACTTTTACTACAAGTAATTATGTAAATGTAGATCCTTTTTTCATTTATTTTTCATAATGTATTTTCAAACATTATGAGAAAAAAAGACATTAGTCTTCAAATTCGAATTCGAAGTCTAATATCCTTACTATATCGCCTGTTTGGGCCCCTTGTTTTCTAAGTTCATCTTCGACACCAAGCCTTCTAAGTTTATTTGAAAACCTAACAAAAGACTCTTCACTTGAAAACTTTGTCATTTTGAGCATCTTCTCTACTACATTTCCAGTTACTACAAAAACATCTTTTTCTTTATATATTCTAAATTGTTCTTTTTCCTCAAATTTATATAAAACATGAGATTCAAATTTAGACTCTTCATATAAAGGTTTTTTTTCTATTTTAGAAAGCATATCAGCAAGTCTCACTAAAACTTTATCTAATCCTTTTTCTTCTATAGCAGATATTTCGAAAACTTCAACATCTACCTTTTTCTTAAACTCTTTTAAATTTTCTTTAGCAGACTCTAAGTCCATCTTATTAGCAACTACAATTTGTGGTTTGTCCATTAACATTTCATTAAAGTTCTTTAACTCTTCATTAATAGTAACATAGTCTTCATATGGATCTCTTCCTTCAAAACCACTCATATCAATAACATGTGCTATAACTCTAGTTCGCTCAATATGCTTTAAAAACCTATCACCTAAACCATGTCCAAGTGATGCCCCTTCGATTAACCCAGGTAGGTCTGCTACAACAAAACTTCTATTATCTTTTGATTTAACAACACCTAAGTTGGGCTTTAAAGTAGTAAAGTGATAAGCCGCTATCTTTGGTTTTGATTTAGAAATTTTAGATATAATAGTGGACTTACCAACACTTGGCATTCCAACTAATCCAACATCTGCTAAAAGTTTTAACTCAACTTTAATTTCACGTTCCTCACCAGGCTCACCATTTTCAGAATAATTTGGTGCTGTATTAGTTTTAGTGGCAAGCGCTATATTACCACGGCCACCACGACCACCTTTTGCTACTACTACTCGATCATCTTTTTTAGTTAAATCAGCAACGATTAAGCCAGTATCTGCATCAGTTATAACAGTCCCTATTGGAACTTGAATAACAACATCATCAGCTTGTCTACCGTGCATTCCTTTACCCATTCCATTTGTTCCTTTATCACCTTTAATTAATTTTTTATATCTTAAATCAACTAAAGTGTTTAACCCTTCATCAACTTCGAAAACAATGTCACTTCCACGACCACCATTACCGCCATCTGGTCCACCAAACTCAACATATTTTTCTCTTCTATATGACATACAGCCATCTCCGCCGTCACCAGCTTTAAGGCTTAAGCTAACCTCATCTGTAAACATAATATCACCTCATACTTTCATTATACCAAAAAAAAGATAAGAATATAATGATTCTTACCTTTCTGGATAAATACTTACTTGTTTTTTTTCTCTTCCTAAACGCTCAAACTTAACATAACCTGAAACTTTAGCAAAAATAGTATCATCACTACCTTTTCCAACATTTGTTCCTGGATGTATTTTAGTACCTCTTTGACGATATAAAATAGATCCACCTGTTACATATTCGCCATCAGCTGCCTTAGCACCTAATCGTTTAGATTCTGAGTCACGTCCGTTTTTTGTAGAACCTTGCCCTTTTTTGTGAGCAAATAATTGAATATTTAATTTCATTAACTTTAACATGATACTCGCCTCCTATTTTTCTAATTTAATATATTTAGGATATTGTTCCTCTAACTCATCAAAAAGTTCAATCATATTCTCAATTAGTGTATCGATCATACTTGAATGTTTTTTGATTTCAATGTTTAAAAAACCATCTTTTTCATCGAAAATTATAGCATCTTTATCTAACCTTACAATCGCATTGACTGTAGTAATTGCAATACTACTTACACTTGAGCACACAATGTCTTTACCAGATTCACTGTATCCAGCATGACCGTTTATAACAATACTATCGATATTTTCGCTTTTTTTAATTTTAATTTTAATCATATAACTATCCCATTTTTATAGAATTAATAACAACTTTTGTATATGGTTGACGGTGTCCTTGTTTTTTTCTATATTTCTTTTTCGGATTATATTTAAAAACAACAATTTTCTTCGCCTTACCATTTTTTTCAACTTCAGCTTCTACAGTAGCATTCTTCAAGTAAGGAGTCCCTACTTTTTCATCTACCATCAATACTTTGTCAAAAGTTACTTTTTCTCCTGCTTCCTTATCTAATTTTTCAATAAATAAAACAGTTCCTTCACTAACATAGTATTGTTTTCCACCAGTCTCAATAACAGCTTTCATAAATTACCTCCCTTAAAACTAAGACTCGCCATTAAGGTGCTACGCTT
>SKIH01000052.1 GCA_007116525.1 Bacilli bacterium | reverse complement strand
TGAAACTGTGAAAGATATAATATGCGAGAAATGTAAGTATAAAACATTTAGTAAAAGTAAAGAAAGACATGTTATGTGTAAATGTCAATGGGACCAAATGGAAAAAGAAGATAATAAAAAACCAGACCCAAGAAAAATACTAGATAACATTGAAGCTTTTAGTATGGGTATAGTATTAGATATTGCCAATTTAATCAAAGACGAACTTAAAATATCAGATATAAAAGGTTCGTACAAAGAAGTATATGATAGATATGAAAAGGTTTGTTTTAAAGTATTAGAAGAAAGTAAAAAAGATATGACAAAAAAACAGTATGAAGAAGAAAAAGAAAGTATAGAAGACGAACTTAGAAATGTTGATACATTTTTGTTTTGGTGTCAACACGAAGAAGATATAAGAATAAAGGTGAACAAAAATGAAAGAACAAAGAACATATAAGTTTTATGTTGCAAGTATTGTAGCTATTATAACCTTAGTGTTTATATTAATGATACTTAGTTTTTTTGCAGGTAAAACATATTACAGCACAATAGATTTTAATTTGAATGACAACGCATTAGAAGCTGTTAGATTAACAACTGAAAATAGTTGTGTAGAAGAACAATTAGAAATAACAAAACTAGAAGCGGCAAACGAACATCTCAAAGATTTGATGTATAGATATAATTGTGAGGGGAATACTATAAGATGAATAAAAAGGGACAATACGGGCCAGCACCATCATACACAAGTGTACATCCAATATTTATAATAGGTATAGTATTGTTTATTTTACCCTATTTAGCACCTGTGTTTCGTTGGACAATAGGAACATTTTTAGATAACATATTTTTTTATTTAGGATTAACATTAATAATATGGGGAGGAGCTTTGTCTATAATGAAGACAATGAGGTAATAAACAATGAGTTATAAAAACGACAGAGTTTTAATATACGATATTGAATGTGCGACAATAGGAAAAAAACCTGATATAAAAACAGATATGATGAAGTTCTTTGGAGCTTACAGTTACATAACAGACAAGTATTATGTAGTACCTATAAGTGATAAAAAATTTATACAAAAATTAATAGACTCACACAAATTCTTAGTAGGTTTTAATAACAAAGATTATGATGACCCAATAATACAAAGACACGGTTTTAGTTTAGAGTATAAAAGAATAATTGATTTAAGAGAAATATTTAAGAAAAGAGCAGGTTCAATGTTTGCAAGTGGACAAATATTATCAAAAGCTTTAATGAGTTATTCACTTGATTTTATAACAAGATTCTTAAAAATAGTAGATGAAGAAACAGCTAAAGACACATTAGACTATAATATATTTAAAAAGAATACTTGGACCCAAGAAGAAAAACAAAAAATTAAACACTACACCGAAAGAGATTTAGAAGTAACAAGAAAACTATATGAGTGGGTAGAAGATTACTTTGAAGGATTTAAAGACTTCGTACCAGAAGAAGAATATAAAAACAAAAAACATTTAACTGATACAATGGCTAAGTATGGTTATAAAGCTGATTGTTATTTTATGAATTGGGAACCAGTATACAACACAGACATGGATTTTAATAATAGAGACGATGAAGAAAAAATAGCAGGAGGATATGTTGCGTATCCTGCAGGAGAACAGTTCTCAGCTATAGAGGTGGAAGATGCAAACAATAAATAAACAATATAAAAACTTAATAATACAAATGGATTTTAGTTCTCTTTACCCACATATTTCTATGATGGCAAACCTTCACACTAGAAACAAAGATGGTACAGGTTGGAATGGAGGAAAACTATTTAAAACAGAAGGATACTACGACGATAAAGAATTAGGAGGAATGGGTAAGCTATTAAGAAAATGGTATTACCTAAGATTAAAATATAAATGTAAAGGTGTACTTGAAGACGGAACAATAATAAAATTAAAAGACATACACAATCACATAGGTAAAAACATATTCATTCCACCAGAAGATAAACACTCATTAGAAATAGATACAATTACTATAACAAAAGAAATATCGGATGACTTATCAAACTACAAAGAAGATAGAAGAGAATATACAATTAAGATATTACTTAATTTACAATATGGTATACTTAATCATCCTTACTATAAATTAGTTCATGATTCTATAGCAGGTGGAGATTGTACAAGACTTGGAAGACAGTTTATTAAATATGCTAGAAAGGTATTTAGGGAAGCAGGTTATCCTATAATATATAGCGATACCGATTCTTGGTTTTTTGTAGATGTTTTTAACAACCCTGACAAGTATATTAAACTTAAAGATAAAGTAATAAAAGATATTAAGGACAGTATGCCTTTCCCACAACTAACATTTGACGCAGATGTAGATGCAATAATAAAACATATATATTTCTTTAAAGGAAAACAAGAAGATAAACTCACAGATGTTGAAATGGATGAAGATGATATAATAAACAAACCTAAAGGACTAATGAAAAAGAATTATATATATGTTGAGACTAATGATAAGATTACTATTAAAAATTTAGGTATAGCAAAAAAGAATATAAGTGCATTATCAAAGAAGATATTTAATGATAAAATGAAACCTTTTATAATTGATGGAAAAATAAAGTTTTATAAAAGTCAAATATCTAATTGGATATATGAATTATTATCAAAAGATTTGTCATTAATTTACATGAGAAAAGACGTAAAAGAAACACATCAATACAAGAAATCTAAGACTGGAATACAATATAAAATATCAAAACAATACGGACCAGGAATACATTTTATGATTCCTAACAAGAGAGGAATAGGAGTAGGTAAAAGCACAACTTATTGCACAGAAGAAGAGTTCAAAGAATATCAGATGACAATAGATGATATTGATTTAAAGAATGTTTGGCAAGAATTAAAATACTTTATAAAGCCAAAGAAAGTTAAAACATTGTTTGAGTATT
>SKIH01000066.1 GCA_007116525.1 Bacilli bacterium | reverse complement strand
GTATCTCTTTGGGTCATTTTATTTATTATGCCCTCAATAGCAGCTTGCTGATTTTCACCTCTAGCTCTATCGCCACCTGGTAATCTTTTTCTTTCTCTAACAAAAGCAAGCGTTCTCTCACCATCCATGAAATTATTACCTCTTGAGAAAGAATAGTCTTTAGTCGAAAAAGCATAATTAGAGTTAACAGTAATGCCCCCAAGAGCATCTATCAATCTAACTGTTGATGAAAAATTAACTCTTAAATAAAAATCGATCTCTGTGTCTAATAAGTTTTCAAGTGTATTAACAGATGTTTCAACACCATAAATACCAGTGTGAGTTAATTTATCTTTATAACCGGTTGTTCCTGGTATTCTAACATAGTAATCTCTTGGAATATTAGTTAGTAAAACTTCTTTAGTAGCAGGGTTAATAGTCATAATGATATTTACATCACTTCTTGCCCTATTACTAATACTTCCTCTAGTATCTATTCCTGATATATATATGTTAAAAGGATCTTCTGTAACATTAACATCTCGCTTTTCTCTAATCAATTCACTTCTTATTTCATATTCGAATATAATGACAGTTTCATCAACAAACTCAGGAAGTTCTTCTCCTAAAATATCTTTAAAGTTACTTTCAATTACAATTGCATCCACAACTTCATCAAATAGTCCGCTATAAATTTCTGTTAAGTCACTAGTTTCTTCAAACAAAACATTTTTTTCTTCCAATACTTCTTTTAACTTCTCCATCTCGTCTGCCATATTGTTATGTATTAAAACATCTAAATCATCGATTTGTTCGTGTCCACTAGTTTTCAAAGCTAAGCCATAATATTTAGTCGTTTCAAAATCTAAGTTAGATATATTTCTTAAAAAGTTAAGAGTATTTGAACTATACCTTAGCCCTATAATAATCATAATAGTAATAACAACCATGAAAAATATACTTAAACTTTTAAAAATTTTGTTTTTAACAATAATTAAAGTAGCTGTTAATACTCCATTTATAAACAATACTATTAATGCGAAAATAAAAAAGTAATTTAGCGGCAGCAGTTTACTTTGGAAAACTGCAAACAAAAAGTATATAGTAATTAAACTAAATATACTACCTATTATTTTTTTTGATCTTTTCATATGCTCTCCTTGTCTTAATCCCTTCCTCTTAACATGATAAGTAATCTTAAAATGTTTAGAAGTGTTGCAATCATAGCCGCGACATAAGTAAGCGCTGCTGCTGATAACATTTTATCAACTCTACTTTTTTCATTAACTTCGATAAAGTTATGTTTTAAAAGTTGATCTTTTGCTTTTCTTGACGCATCAAATTCAACTGGTAATGTCACTAGTTGAAAAATAAACGTAGCAAGTAATATATATATACCAACCATCAAGTAGCCCGTAATACCTGCTAAAAGTGCGATAATAATCGAAAAATAACCTAAGTATGTAACTAGTTTCACAACAGGTACTAACATAGCCCTAATCCTCATGAAAATATATCCTTCTTTATCTTGAATTGCATGCCCTACTTCGTGTGCTGCAACCGAAACTGCAGCGATTGTATTTTCCTTATAAATGTGTTCTGATAACCTAACTACTTTTCTTGTAGGGTCATAATGATCCGATAGTTCTCCTTTTACTTGAACTACTTTAACATCAGAAAGCCCATTCTTATCTAATATCTCTCTTGCAACAGCAAGTCCAGTATATTTTGTTCTAACTTTTTTGTACATTCCATATGCAGTTTTTATTTTAAATTGTGCATACATTGTTATTACAATCGACACTACGAATAATGAAATAGTAATAACGTTTTCTAATCCTAAAAGTGCTAAATTCATAATAATTTCCTCCTATGATAGCATTGTAACTATACTCATAAAGTCAACTTTACTTAAATATAGTAATAATGCTGCGATTGCCAAAAATGGTCCATATGGGACAACATGTTCTTTGTTTTTATTTAATATATACAATGAATATGGTAATGCAATAAATGAACTTAAAAATATAGTAATAATAGCAAGTTCAAAACCTAGATACATACCAAATACGAATAGTAGTTTTATATCTCCACCACCCATAGATTCTCGTTTGAAAGCTTTATCGCCGAACTTTTTCAAAAGCAACATTAAACTTGCTGCGATTAATCCATTTAAAAGTATTCCAATTAATGATATATCGCTAGAAACTAAAGCATATATAACTTTTGCCAAAATAGCAAAAATTATTATCTCATCTGGGATTATCATTGTTTGATAATCGCTAATAAATATTATAATTAAACTTGATACAAAAATCAAACTAATAAATAAATCTACATTTAAACCAAACATAATATATGTTATAGCAAATAATATACCTGTAATAAGTTCAAAAATAGGATAAAAAAGTCCTATTTTTGTTTTACAATTTCTACATTTTCCTCTTTGAATAAGATAAGAAAGTACAGGTATTAACTCAAGAGGAGTTAACCTCTTATTACAACTTGGACAGTGAGAAGGAGGATTAACTATCGACTCTTCTTTAGGTAGTCTATAACCGACTACATTAAAGAATGAACCAAATACTAATCCAAATAAGAAAAATATAATAATGATAAATAATTCCATGTTTCCTCCTATCCTTGAATTGTTTGGTACATATTAAACATCGGTATAATAATCGCTAGTACAATTCCACCAACAACTACCGTTAAGAATATAATCAAAAACGGCTCGATAAACGTTTTAAGTCTAGTAACTGAATTTGAGTGTAACTCTTGATAATATTCAGCAACTTTAGCCATCATCTCCGGCAATTGTCCGGTTTTTTCACCAGTAACGATCATCTCATATGCAGGAACTGGGAATGCCCAGTGTTCTTTAAACGATTTAGAAATTTTATCACCTTTTGCAAGGTTTGTAATAGTATCTAAAATAAGCATTTTAAATATCTCGTTATTAGTAATTTTGTTCAATATTTCCATACTATCTGTAATAAATACGTTGTGTGATAGTAACGAAGAAAATGTTTTAGAAAACATTGTTATTTCGTTGTATATAACTACATCACCAAATGCAGGAGATTTCATAACACTCCATTGAACCATTGTTTTAAATAATTTAACATTTACATATAAATATCTAAATATTAAAACAAATACAATGAATCCTAAAATTATAAAACCAATATTATCTTGTAAAAATTCACTTGTTCTCATAATAAATAGTGTAAACTCTGGTATTTGTGAACTATCCATAGATTCATAAATTTGAACGAATCTTGGAATAACAAACATTAAAATAAATCCAATAACACCAATCGATATAGTAAATATAATCATCGGATACATCATAACAGTAAGCATTTGTTTTCTTGTTTTATCGATTTCAGAGAAATAATCTGCCATATCATCTAAAACCTCAGCTAACTGACCAGTCATCTCTGCTGTTTTAACCATGTTAATTAAAATTTGCGGGAATGTTTTACCTTGTTTAGACATTGCCTCACTAAATGCATCACCCATAGTTAAATCATATATAATCGATCTTAAAACTCTTTGATATGACTTTTGATTAAACTGATTAGTTAAAATTTTAAGCGATTCCACTAATGGGATACCTGCTTTAATATAAGTAGAAAGTTGTGTTAAAAAGAATATTAAATCCTTTACTTTAAACTTGATTCCACCACCAGCATTACCATATAAAGCTCTAATTAATTTATTTGTCCTAATACTATAAACTTCCATACCTTCTGAAAGTAAGAAAGAGTGAACTTCAACTCTAGAATAAGCATCAAAGTACCCTTTTACGACTTTACCTTCTGGGTTTTTAGCAACGTATTCAAACAATTGTTTAGTTTTACTTCTATCATCTTTATCTTTATCAAACGATGACAAAAGTTGTTCCTTTTCAACTTCTAATTTGTTATTACGGTTTTTAACTAATGATAAATTATTCCAATAATTTACAATTGCTTTCTTTAATATTGTAGGCCCTTTTATCATTTTTTCTAGTAAATCATTTATTCTTTCACCTAAAGGCTTTTTCTCTAATTTAACATTATCGCCTTTATAAGCATTCAATTCTTGATACTTCTTAGCTTCTTCACGTTCTTGTTTCTTAGCTTCTATAATCTCTTGTTTCTTAGCTTCCAGCTCTTTTTGTCGAGCTTCATTTTCTTTTCTTCTACGCTCACGTTCTTCTTCTTTTATTTGTGCTGTTATCTCGCTAATCTTTTTTTGTCTTCTATAAAAAACATATACTATGATGTATACTCTAAAGTACTGTTTATATACAAAATAACATGAATAAACAAAACCTCTAAAAACAAAATCCAAGAATGTATTAGTATATTCAAAAAATATACTTAAAAATAAAAACGTATATATTAATATTACTCTTATTCCTTTTAAACAATATATTAAAATATTAGTAATTATATTTAGCATTGTATAAGATAAGACATATACAAATAAGAAAAATCCAACTGAAAAATATTTTATAAATTTAAAAGGCACGTGCAAAATCGATTTTACGATTTTGTAAACATATATAAACGGTAATAAAAATTTTGGTTTGTCCACAAAAACACCGCCAATCCCCTACTTTATCGTTATTACAATTATAACATAAAAAAAAAGAAAAAATAAGTTATTTTTTTCTTTTTCTGGCTAAAAAAATCAATATTAAATACTTTATTTTCTTAAATAAGTTTTTATAAGGGATATTAAAGTAGATTTCTTTTAAATTATCTACTACATAATCCATATATCCTTTATACCTTTTAGTGTATCTACCAAAATATAAATCAGAGAAAGAATATTGATTTTCTTTCTTTTCTCTTTCTTTTTTATCAGCTCTTTTAAATTTGATAATTACATAATAAATACCTTTTTCAAAAACAACAAATTCATTATCAATAAGAAATCCTTTTGAAATAACAAACTTTCTTAAATCATATAAATTATTATTACTCTGAATAATTAAAGTTTTTATTTTTTTTAGATCGCTATTTTCGAGTATATCGATAATTGTTTTAGTTCCCATACCTGAAATGACAACATCATCAGTTTTTCTAATAACAATATCTTTAAGTCCGTTGTTTTGCATTATTTCTAAATTTTTAAAAAGTAACATCTTTTCTTCTTTAAGTTTGTCGGTATGTTTTTTATCGATACCTTCCATTAAATACTTTTTTTTGTTTTCCTTTGCTGTTTTTATAGAATTTTCATTAATATCTATGGAAAGAACACTAGATACGATCTTTTCTTTCAACAAATAAATACCTAATAAAGCATGATCACACCCAACATCAATAACTCTATTATCAGTTTCAACCATATTAGCAATTTCTTTTAATCTATTTGATAACATACTACTCTCCTAAATAATCTTTAAGTTTTTTAGCTCTTGAGGGGTGTCGAAGTTTTCTTAAAGCTTTAGCTTCAATCTGTCTAATTCGTTCTCTTGTAACGCCAAACATTTGTCCTACTTCTTCAAGTGTTCTACTTCTTCCATCTTCAAGACCAAATCTTAATTTTACTACTTTTTCTTCACGTTCAGTTAACGTTTCTAAAACACTTCCAATTTCATCTTTAAGCATCTCGTTAGTAGCATATTCTTCTGGCGATAAGTTTCTTTCATCAGGAACGAAATCCCCAAGGTGTGAATCTTCTTCTTCACCAATCGGTGTTTCTAAAGATACGGGTTCTTGTGAAATCTTTGCAATATCTCTAATTTTTTCAACAGGTACTCCCATTTTTTTAGCTAGTTCTTCTTCAGATGGTTCTCTATCTAATTCAAGAGTCATCTGTCTTTGAATTCTCGCAAGTTTATTTATAGTCTCAACCATATGAACAGGAACTCTAATAGTTCTCGCTTGGTCTGCTATGGCTCTTGTAATTGATTGTCTAATCCACCAAGTAGCATAAGTCGAAAATTTAAACCCTTTTTCAACATCAAATTTCTCAACAGCTTTCATAAGACCAATGTTTCCTTCTTGAATTAAATCTAAAAACAACATTCCTCTACCAGTATATCTTTTAGCAATACTTACAACTAACCTTAAATTTGCTTCTGCTAGCCTACTTTTTGCAGAAAGGTCACCGGCGATAATTTGATCAGCGATATCCAATTCTTCTTGCATAGTTAATAATTTAATTTGTCCAATTTCTTTTAAATACATTCTAACCGGATCATCGATCGTTAAATTTTTAGTTAATATTTCATCAGGTTCTACTAATTCCTTACCTTCTTTTTCGCCGTCTTCATCTTCTTTTTCCGCTACAACTTTAATCTTATTGTCACTTAAAGCATTATACAACTCATCTAGTGAATCAGCATCCAAATCAAGTCCTTTTAAGGCATTTGCTAACTCTTCATATGTTAACTTACCTTCTTTTTCTAAACCTAATTTAATAAGGTCTTCTTTTCTCTCCCCAAACGTTTTTATTTCATTAATCACTAATATCTCTCCTTTTTTTCAACTCTAATATTTCTTGTACAATCTTAGCTTTCTCACTTGATGTTTTAACTTCTTTTAGTCTCGAATTTAAAACATTTATTGAATAATTTAAGCTGTATTCTTCTATTACATTAATATAGTCATCGAGTTCTTCTTGACTACACTCATCATTTAAGTCTAAATTGTTTAAAAAACCAATAGTTTTAATTATGTTTTCATCATCAATTTCTGTTATTAAATCAGCTTCATTTACATAATTATTTTTTTTATAAAAAACTACTATATGTTTTGCAAGATCTCTAAATCTCTTGCTAGGAAGGCAGCTTATTCGTTTCAAATAAGTTTGAACTACCGAAACATCATTTAACATGTAATGTAATAAGTTCATTTCGGCCTTTTCATACTTACTCAAACTTTTCCTATCGACATTTTTAGGTTCTGTTTTTTTAGCAACCAATTCTTTTTTGCTTTCATCTAACTTTGATTTTAAAAACTTTTTATCTAAACCGCTTTCCTCTGCTAGTTTGTTTATCGATACTTCTTTATAAACATCGTCTTCTATTTTTTTAATAGCCTCGATTGCTAAATTAACATATTTAGATAATCCATCATTAGTTTTTAAATCAATATCTTTTTTATAATGTTTAAGCTTAAAATCTATTAATGTCGTTGGCTTTTCTACTAACTCAACAAAAGCTTCTTTACCATATTTATCTATATAATCATCGGGATCTAAACCGTCGTTTATTTCTATTACTTTAGGTGTAATGTTATGTTTAAGTAAAACATCAGCTGCTGAAATAGTAGCTTTTATACCTGCATCATCTGAATCAAAACAAAGTAATACCTCATTAGCAAGCCTTTTTAATAAGTTAGCATGCTTATCTGTAAATGCAGTCCCCATAGTAGCAACAACGTTTTTTACAGATGAATCATATGCTTTAATAACATCCATAAAGCCTTCCATAACGATTACTTTTTTATTTACCCTAGCATGATTTTTACATCGGTGATAGTTATATAATATTTCACCTTTTTTAAAATGTTCAGTTTCTTTTGTATTAACATATTTATTATCGTATTTACCTTTATAATCTCTACCACTGTATGCTATAACATTGCCCGATAAATCCCATAACGGAAACATTATTCTTTCATAAAAAACATCATACATGCCTTTTTCATTTTTATTAACTAAACCACTTTTCAAAATGTCTTTTTCAAGAAAGTTTTTTTTCAAAAGCAAATTAGTTAATTCATCTTTTTTAGAAAGTGAAAGACCTACTTCAAATTCTTTTATAGCTTCATCACTTATTTTCCTGTTTTTTAAGTATTCTTTTGCTTGACTACCAAGTTTAGTATTTAAATTGTTTTTAAATAATTTATTTGAAAGCTCATATATTTTATAAGTAGGATCATCTTCATCTTTTTTTATATTCGTTTGAATATCTATGTTTATCCCAGCTTTATCGGCAGCAATTTTTAACGCTTCTTTAAATCCAATATGTTCATAATCCATCAAAAAATTAAAAGCATTACCTGTTGCCCCACAAGAAAAACAAGTATATATCTGCTTTTCTTCTGAAACGCTCATACTTGGATTATTATCATCATGGAATGGACATACTCCAAAATAATTCTTCCCTCTTTTTTGAAGTGGAATATAGCCACTGATTAAGTCTACAATATTAATACTATTTCTAATTTTTTGTATTTCTTCTTTAGATATTACATTCAAATACAACCACTCCCTAGTATTATATACAACACATTTTTTAAATATCCTTTTTTTTATTTAATAAAATGTAACAATTTCAATTTTTTCTTTGAATTTTACTAATATCATACCTTTTTCACTAGTTATATAGTAATTATTTAATTTTTTTAAAATTTCCTCATTCGGTAAATTATACAAATTATTTTTTGATGATGATATTAGATTTGCTTTAGAATTAACCTTTTTTAAAAAAGTTTTTGAACTACTAGTCATAGAACCATGATGTGCTACTTTTAAAACATCTATATTATTAATATTGTAATTATCAATTATTTTTTCTTCTTGTTTTTTATAAATATCTCCTGTTAATAAAACACTTTTATCATCAAATGTTATATAGCATACTAAACTATCTTCGTTCTCATCTTTATGAACTTCATTTATAAAGTTAAAATTATAATTATTTATTTTTAAATTATATTTGCTTATATTTTTATAATATACATTGTTTTCTTTTGCAGTTTTTATTATTTTCTCTTCCAAGTAATTATTAACGCCACTATTTAAAAAAACAGTTGAAACATTAAAATTTGAAATAATATTTGGTGCTTCTTTAGCATGATCAATATGTCCATGTGATATTATTAAAAAATCGATTTTACTTATACCTAAACTTTTAATAAAAGGAATAATAATATGATTACTTAAATTATATTCGTTATCATAAAAGTGGCCACCAGTATCAAATAACAATACTTGATTTGCCTTTGGCATAACAAATAAGATACTCTCAGAAAACCCAATATCATACATGTAGAGTCTTGCATAGTTTTTAAAGTAGTTTGTGTTTTTCATAATAAACACAATTGTTATAACTAATATTAATGTTTTAAACTTTTTATTTATGCAATAAAAAAATAGTAAACAATAATACATAAAAACTAAAAATAAATTTGGTCTTCCAAATATTAAAATATAGTTTTCATTATTTAAAAAATCAACTAAGTTGTTAAAAGTACTTATTAGAAAACTCAATATAAATTCGTTTTTTATAATAAAAGATATAATAGCTGCGGGATATAATAAGAAGCTTACAAATGGGATGAAAACCAAATTATATAAATATGATAGTACATTATATTCAAAGAAGAAATAAATAGTGATTGGAAAAGATGCAAGTGTTGCTACTAATGAAACTTTTATTAAGTTATATGTATAATATTTTTTGGTGAAGTTATTACTACAGTATAGAACAATAAAAAAAGTGGTGATAAAACTATAATAAAAAGATACACTAAATAATAAGTATGGGTTGTTAATAAGTAATATGGATGCTATAAATATCAATATAAAAACATTATCAATATTTATTTTAAAAGTTTTTTTAAAATAAACTAATATTAAAAGCAACACTGATCTTATAACTGATAATTTCATTAATAATAACGAATATATTATTAGAAAAAAAGAAACGATTAGAAAACTGGCGAAACTTCTTTTTATAAACTTATTTGTTAAATGAAACAATATTAATGCAAATAAAGATATATGCATTCCGGAAATCGAAAATAAGTGACTTATACCCATTTTGTTGTATGTATTATTACTAATATTTTTACCAAGTACAAATGTTTTAATGAAATCTTCATTTTTAAAATTATTTGCTCTTTTATACATTTTATTTTTAATGAAATATTTGTTGTCATACCCTATTTTAATAATATTGTCGGTTCTTACTGCATTGAATATTTTTTTTGTTTTTAAATAGTTTTTATAACAAAATAAATTGAAATTAGAGTTTTTTCTAATGTCTACTTTATTATTTTCAAAATATATTATATCTCCATATGAAAATTTATAGCTATCACCTGTATATAAAATGAAATTTCTGTTAGATCTAACATATACGCTATTTTCATTAATACCATAAACAACTCCTACAATATATTGTTCATTAAAATTATTTTCTTTATATTTAACATATGCATAAGAATAACTTAAAGCTATAATAAATATTATAATATATACTTTTTTAGACTGTAATATAATCCTTAATGTTGTTATAAGAAGCATCTCCTATCCCAGAAACATTTTTAATATCTTCGATTGTAACAAAAGGATTATCTTCTCTATATTTTATAATATCTTTAGCCCTAGCCTCTCCAATACCTTGTAACTTAATAAGCTCATCTACACTAGCCGTATTAATATTTATAAGTTTATCTACTTCATCATCATCTTTTTCGTCTATACATTTTTCATAAGTTACATCCGGACAAATACATTCTTCAATTATTATTATTTCTTCTAAAATGACATCATTTTCAAAAAAGTCCTCATCAAATACATATATAACATCAGCATCTTTTACTACTTTACTTAAGTTAATATTAAGTGTGTCTGCCCCTTTTTTAAAACCTCCAGCTTCGTTGATGAAATCGATTACTCTAGAACCTTGTTTTAATTCGTATACTCCTTCATTAACAACCATGCCTTTAACATCAGCTAGTACATATGAAACTTCTTCCTCTTCTTCATTTATTTCTAATGTCTCGTCACACTCAACTTCTTTTTCTATGACGATTGTTTCACTATTTGTACTTAAAAATATTAAGCCTCCTATTACTAAAATTAATACAACATTAATAACAATATTTTTATATTTAAATAAAAACCTCAAAAAAACCACCTCATTAATATATACGATTAATAAGGTGGAATTCTTCTATTTTATTTTAACTTTTTTTCTAACGGATTCTATATGAACTCTTTGTAGTAATGAAAGTCCAGTAATAAATGATATTGTAAATGATCCCCCGTAACTGAAAAATGGGAGTGGAACTCCTG
>SKIH01000003.1 GCA_007116525.1 Bacilli bacterium | reverse complement strand
GAAACTCATACAGTGAACGTTACTAAAGATGAAACAATTGAAATCACTGTAGAAAATAAAGTTGAAATTAAATATGGAAACTTAGTAATAGAAAAAAGAGATGAAGAAACTAGAGAATTATTAGCCGGTGCTGAATTTAAAGTTACTGGACCTCATGGTTTTGAACAAATTATAGTTACAGGAGAAGATGGAAAAGCAATATTAGAAAATATTCCAGTTGGTGAATATACTTTAGTAGAAGTAAAAGCTCCTGAAGGATATGAATTAGATCCTACACCTATAAAAATTATTGTTGTAGAAGATGAAAAAGGAATATTACCTCCACTTGAAATTCTTAACCCTAAAACAGGATTTGTACAATTTGCTATTCCTGGACTAGGACTTGCAGCATTTGCTTCATACTCTTACAAAAAAACTAATAAACATTCTGCATTTAGTAGAATATAAAATAAAAAAAGATATTTAAAATATCTTTTTTTTTATTTCTCAAAAAGAGAAAATGCTTGTTTAACTTCTTTTGGTTTAAGCGTTCTATACTCACCAGAAGTAAGTCCGTCTAATGTGAAAAAAGCCACGCGCTCTCTCGATAATTTTAAAACTTCAAATCCAATAGCTTCAAACATCTTTTTTACTTGATGATTTCTACCTTCATGGATAACAAGTTCTACATATGATGTTTTTTGCTTTTTATCGATTCTTTTTAATTTTGCTTTAGCTTTAGATGTTTTAACGCCATCGATAACAACACCTTTTTCTAACATCCTAATATGTTCCCCTTTAATAATTCCTTCTACTTTAACAAAGTAAACTTTTTCAACTCTATTACTAGGGTGCATTAACATATTTGCAAAGTCTCCATCATTTGTTAACAATAAAACTCCAGTAGTATCATAATCAAGCCTTCCTATAGGATATATTCTACTTCTAGTATTGATTAATTCGACCACCGTTTTTCTTCCTTTATCATCATCTGTAGATGAAATAACACCTCTTGGCTTATATAATAAATAATACTCTTTTTCTTCTTTAGAAAGTTCAACACCTTCAACTTCAATAACATCATTAGGTTTAACTTTAGTACCTAACTCTGAAACTACTTGACCATTTACTTTAACTTTGCCTTTTTCAATCAAATCTTCTGCTTTTCTTCTCGATGTGTAACCACTATTTGCAATTACTTTTTGTAATCTTTCCATTATATCACTCCTTAAAATTCACAATTACCTGGTGTTCTTGGAAATGGCGTCACATCTCTAATATTTTCAATCCCTGTTAAATATATTAAAAACCTCTCAAAACCCATTCCATATCCTGAGTGAACACACCCACCATAAGTTCTAAGTTTCAAATACCAATCTAAATCTTCCTTGCCAACATTCATTTCTTCCATTCTTTTCTCGATCACTTCTAATCGCTCTTCCCTTTGAGAACCTCCTATTAACTCACCAGCACCTGGTACTAACAAGTCTACAGCCGCAACTGTATCATCTTCATTAAGCCTCATATAAAACGCTTTAATATCTTTAGGCCAGTTATAAACAAATACCGGAGAATTAAAGTGTTTTTCTGTTAAGTATTTTTCGTGTTCAGTAGCTAGGTCTTCTCCCGCTTTAGGTTCTATTTCAAATTTTTGTTTAGCACTAGTTAAAATATCAATAGCTTCTTTATGCGTTATTTTAGCAGCCTCTGAATTCAATAATTTATTTAATTTCTCTAAAAGTCCCTTTTCAACAAACTTATCTAAAAAATCTAATTCAACACTAGCTTTATCTAATATATATTTAACAACATATTTAAGCATGTCTTCTTGAATGTTCATTAACTCATTTAAATCACAAAAAGCGATTTCTGGTTCAATCATCCAAAATTCTGAAGCATGTATTTTAGTATGAGAATTCTCAGATCTAAATGCTGGACCAAAGGTATAAACCCTTTTATAAGCAAGTGCAAAAGCTTCTGCATGTAATTGGCCTGTAACCGTTAAGTTAGCTTTTTTACCGAAAAAATCTTTAGAGTAATCAATACTTTTTGAATTTTCGAAATCTAACGTAGTAACTTTAAACATCTCTCCAGCACCTTCACCATCATTACCAGTAATTATTGGTGTATGCACATAAACATAACGTCTATCTTGAAAATATTGATGAATAGCCATTGCCGCTAAACTTCTAACTTTAAAAGCCGCTTGGTAAAGGTTAGTTCTAGGTCTTAAATGAGCAACTTCTCTCATAAATTCTCTTGAATGTCTTTTAGGTTGAATAGGATAGTTCTCTGGACAATCTCCTTTTAATTCGTATGAAATAACTTCAACTTCAAAATCTTGTCCTTTACCTTCTGACTCTATAACTAAACCTTTAACTTCAATCGCAGAACCAATTCTAAGTTTTTGAATTTTATCAAACTCATCATGTTCACTTCTATAAATAAGCTGCACTGATTTAAAAAACGTTCCATCATGAAAATCAATAAAACCAAACTCTTTTTGCTTTCTATGATTTCTAATCCAACCTTGTAAAACTACTTCTTCTCCAATTAATTTTTTTTGATATAAATCTACTACATCTACTTTCATAAATACCTCCTATTAATAAAAAAACGACCTAATATAAAGGGGCGAATACCGCGGTGCCACCCTTCTTATCAGATCGATATCTTAAATACTTTTAACGCAAGTTATACGATTGCTTCAATGACTGTTATTCACATTACTCTGTTACTTGTTTTCACCAACCACAAGTTCTCTAAAAACATAATAATACTACTCGTTTCACTTCAACAGCAATTTCATTTTATAAATCAATTATACTATATCTATAAAAAAATACAACTCAAAGTTGTATTTAATAATCATATGGTGGAGAATATCGGACTTGAACCGATGACCCCCTGCGTGCAAGGCAGGTGCTCTAGCCAGCTGAGCTAATTCCCCAAATTTGCTTTGAACAATTAAGATT
>SKIH01000063.1 GCA_007116525.1 Bacilli bacterium | reverse complement strand
TTTGATGGAGATGAACACTTGATTATTTCAAATGAAAAAAGAAGTAAAACTTATAAGATGAGTGATATTTTAACTCACCCATTTAGTAGTGAGGATTTAAAATGAAATCAGGATTTATAGGTGTTGTAGGAAGACCTAATGTAGGTAAGTCTACTTTAATTAATAGTATTGTTGGAAGAAAGGTTGCCATCACATCAAGTAAACCAGGCACTACTAGAAACATTATTCAAGGTATATATAATGATGAGGAATCTCAAATGGTTTTTGTTGATACACCAGGTATTCATAAACCAAAACATAAACTTGGAGATTATTTAAATAAACAAGCTTATTATAGTATTAAAGATGTAGATGTAATACTTTTTTTAGTTGATGCTTCTGTTGATCTAGGTAGAGGAGATAACTTCATTTTAGAAAAATTAAAAGAGGTGGATACACCGGTCGTTTTAGTTATTAATAAAGTTGATAAAATAACTCATAAAGAAATACTTGAGAAAATAGTGGAATATAAAGATTTATATGAATTTAGTGAGATTGTTCCACTTTCTGCTACTAAAGACGATAATATTGATGCTTTAATTAAAACTTTAAAAAACTATATTAGTGATCCTTATAAATATTATGGTGACAATGATATCACAAATAGACCAATGAGCTTTTTAATATCAGAAATAGTAAGAGAAAAAGTTTTTTATAAAACAGGTGAAGAAGTACCACATTCGATTACATGTGTAACAGAAAATGTTGAAAAGAAAAAAACAGCATACAATATAGAAGTGTCTATTATTGTTGATAGAGAATCGCTTAAAAAAATAGTGATCGGACATAAAGGATCTAAAATAAAAGAAATAGGGACTTTAGCAAGAGAAGAGTTAGAAGTGCTTTTAGACAGTAGAGTCTATTTAGAACTTAAGGTCAAAACGGTTAAAAAGTGGCGAGATAAAGAGAGTCATTTAAGCGATCTTGGCTTTAGAGAGTTTGATTAATATGATTAGAAAAATTGAAGGAATTGTAACTAGAGAACAAAATTATAGTGAAACTTCTAAAATAATAGATATTTTGACTGACGAAGGTGTTATTAGCATAATCGCCAAAGGCGCAAGAAGTATGAAAAGTGATTTAAGAAGTGTTTCATCTAAACTTGTTTATGGCGATTTTAATATTTATTATAAAAAAGACAAATTATCGACTTTGATTAGTGTTGATGTTAAAAATAATTTTAAAAGCATAAAAAAAGATATTCACAAAATTACTTATGCATCATTTTTGCTTGACTTATCATCACAAGTAATAAAGCAAAGCGATGAAACCGGAGTATATAACTTCTTAATACAAAGCCTATTAAAAATCGATGAAGGTTATGACCCAATGGTGATTACTAATATACTTGAGTTAAAGTATTTATATTTACTAGGCGTAATGCCAAATTTAGATTCATGTTCTAAGTGTGGCGCTAAAGTAGGTATTGAAACTTTATCTAATGATGCCGGTGGTTATGTCTGTTCATCTTGTATTACTGATGAGAAGATTGTTTCTGAGAAAACAATTAAGTTAATTAGAATGTTTTATTATGTTGATATTTCTAAAATATCAAATCTTGATGTTAGTGATAAAACTAAAATTGAAATAAATGATTTTTTAGATGAATATTATGATAGATACACAGGACTTTATTTGAGGAGTAAAACTTTTTTGAAAAATTTAAATAAACTATAAAGGTGATTTGATTGGACTTAAACAAAATAGAAGAAAATATTACAAAAATTAAAATGTCTGATGAGTGTTTTAAAAATTCAATTAGACTTATTATAGATTGTATAGAGTATAAAAAGGACTTAGATTCTGTTATACAAAATAATGGTATAACTATGTATGAAATAAGAAGAAACGTAGCATTTTTCTTAAAAGAAGTTGTATCATATAATATTTTAGATATAGATTTTATAAGAAATGATAACGGGTTTGATGTACTATTTACGTGTGAAAAGGTTAATGCATATATGCAAATAACAAGCGATCATTTAAATCTTTGTATATATGATAAAAATAATGAAATAGTTAACGACACTATGTTTTTAGCAGAAGAAGGGTGGATCTATAAAAACAACATTTTAGAAAATAAATCTAAGTAGTTGACAAATCTACTAATTAAAAATATAATTAAAATACAATTTTATATTTAAAGCGTTGATGAAGAGGTATTGATAAAAAAACTTTTAAGTGAACTAGAGGTAGTGAGAACCTAGTAAGTTATAAATTAATATGGAACTTCGGAGTGATTATTACTAAAGAGATTCTTCTAGAATAAGTAAAGTGGAACCGCGGGAAACCGTCTTTACGTATTTCTAGGAGTTTTTTTATTAAAATTGATTTTATAAAAAGAGGTGTAATTATGGAAATGGAAAAAATAATTAATTTATCAAAACAATATGGATTTATATTTCAAGGCAGTGAAATATATGGTGGACTAGCAAATACTTGGGACTACGGACCTTTGGGTGTTGAAGTTAAAAACAACATAAAAAAACTTTGGTGGCAAAGATTTGTTCAGGAAAATAAACATAACGTTGGAATGGACGCTTCTATTTTAATGAATCCAACAGTTTGGAAAGCAAGTGGTCATATAGATGGATTTAGTGATCCATTAATAGATTGTAAAAAATGCAAGACTAGACATCGTGCCGATAAAATAGTGGAAGACTTCTTAGAGGGTGAAATAGATGAGGCTCTTTTTGATGATAAGAAGTTATTACAATTCATTAATGAAAACAAAGTAGTATGTCCGAAATGTGGGGCACTTGATTATACAAATATTAGAAAATTTAACTTAATGTTTAAAACAAGCCAAGGTGTTACTGAAGATTCAACCAATGAAATCTATTTAAGACCTGAGACTGCACAAGGTATATTTACAAACTTTGTTAATGTTCAAAGATCTATGAGACTTAAACTACCTTTTGGTATTGCTCAAATTGGTAAAGCGTTTAGAAATGAAATAACACCAGG
>SKIH01000043.1 GCA_007116525.1 Bacilli bacterium | reverse complement strand
TATGTTAAGAAGAAATGTTAATGTATTTAAAAGAAGATTAAAAGAAATAGTGGAAGCACAATTAGAAGTAGTAGAAGAAATAGAAATTTTAGAATTATAAAGAGCTATATGCTCTTTTTTATTTGACAAAATTATTATAGATGTTATAATTGACTTATAAATGATAATCATTATCATTTTAGAAGGAGGAGTAAACATGGAAGAAATAAAAAATAATAATGAGGAGTATTTTAGAATGCCTTTAATCGGTGATAAAGCACCACAGTTTAAGGCGGTTACAACTAATGGAGAGATTGACTTTCCAAAAGATTACAAAGGTAAATGGGTGATTTTATTTTCACATCCGGCAGATTTTACGCCTGTTTGTACAACTGAGTTTATGACTTTTGCATCTTTGATGGATGATTTTAAAAAGTTAAATACGGAGTTAGTAGGGTTATCTGTTGATTCGCTATACTCACACATAGCGTGGCTTAGAAAAATAAAGGATCTTGAGTATAAAGGTATGAAGAACCTAGATGTAACATTCCCTTTAATCGAAGATATTAAGATGGATGTTTCAAAAAAATACGGAATGATTCAACCGGGTCAATCGAATACACAAGCTGTTAGAGCGGTTTTTGTAATTGATCCTAATGGAGTTATTAGAACTATTTTATATTATCCGTTATCTACAGGAAGAAACTTTGATGAGATTAAAAGAATTGTTCAAGCACTACAAAAGACTGATAAGGATGGTGTTGCAACACCGGCTGATTGGAGACCTGGTGATGATGCTATAATACCACCAGCAGGAAGCAGTGAGCTTGCAAAAGAACGTGCTGAAAATAAAAATGATGATTCTTACTGCCTTGATTGGTTTATGTGTTTTAAAAAGGAAAGTTAATTTCCTTTTTTAATTTGATTTTGATTATCATTATTGGTAAAATATTTATATTAAAAAGGAAGTGGCTTTATGAACTATAATAAGAATAAAGATTTGATTTATGAAAAAATAAAAGAATTGAAAACTCATCCTACTGCTGATGAGGTTTTTGAGATTCTTAAAGCTGAAAATCCAAAACTAGGTATTGCCACGGTTTATAGAAATTTAAATGAACTTACTGAAGATGGTAAATTGTATAGAATACAAAAGCCATATACGAAAGATAGGTATGATGCTAACATTGAACCACACATTCATGCAGAATGTAATAGTTGTGGTAAGGTAATTGATGTTGATTGTGAAGTTGATTTTAAAATTAAAGATAAAATAGATTTTGAGGGCTATGAACTTAAGCTGAAATATAAATGTAATAGTTGTAATAAAAAAACAAATTAATTGTTTTTTTTAATTTGTTAATTTGCTATAATTTATATAATAAGGAGAAAACAACATTATGAAAAAAGGTTTTACACTAATAGAACTACTAGCGGTGATCGTGATACTTGCATTAATTGCCCTTATTGCGACGACTAGGATATTTGGCACCATTGAGTCAGCAAGGAAAGAGGCTTTTTTGTCCTCTGCTCATGGAATTATATCATCAGCTCAAAATGATTGTGTATCAAGCTCCATTTACACAGATTCATATTATAAGAATGTTATTTTTGATAATTATGAAATTGAAGGCGGGGAAATAAGTTATAACGGTAATAATCCTCAAAAAGGTTTTGTAAATGTAAATAATGAATGTAGAGTAGAGATATTTATTTATGATGATGGTGTCTGCATACAAAAAGAATTTTATGAAAATGATTTGAATTTTTTTGAAGTTTCATCGGAAGAAGAATGTCTAGACATTGATTTTTCAGAAGAACCATTAATAATTTATGAGGAGCCTACTTATACGAAGGATATTATAGCAGACTTTAATAGCAGTGTCAGAGTTGGTCAAACTATAGGGGCTAATAAAGACAGGGATTATTTTAGAGTTTTAACGTTTAATGAACCAGGTTATGATGAGCGTGGTATTTTGACCTTTGACGTAAGTGAATTAGATATGACAAATGTTGAAAGTGTAGAATTATTTGCTTATTATTACTATGGAGATATTCCATCAAGACAACAAACTCATCCAGTTAGAAGAATGACCTCAGCATGGACTTTGGAAGATGAACTTTTAGATTCAATGATGAGTGAAGACTATGAAGAGAGAATGGTTAGCCTAGATACTTCTGGTTCTGGTTACGGATGGAGAAGTGCTGATGTGACTGATATTGTTTCATATTGGAAGGACAATCCTGAAGAAAACTTTGGATTAGTAATAGACCATAATAGAGGTCAGTCAAATGCAGGGGGATTTTGGAATGCGATGAGATATTATTCATTAAATTCATATACAGAGTATAAGCCAAGGTTGAGAATTAATTATAGTGAAGAGCAAACTCAAAAGTATGTTTTGGTTGAACCATCTTTTGATTCATCGCCTAGGTTTGACCAAACGATTGGCCATAATAAAGATAGAGATTATTTAAATGTTTTAACATTTAATTCTGAAGGTTATGACACTAGAGCGCTTTTAAGTTTTGATTTTCCTATAAGTGATAATTATTATCCATCTAAGGCAAAACTGTTTGCATACTATTACTATGGAGATATTCCATCAAGGCAGCAAACTCATCCAGTTAGAAGAATGACTCAAAATTGGAATGAAGGCGATTATTTAACCGATTCAATGATGACCGATTACTATAGGGGGCTTATGGTTAGCTTAGATACTTCTGGTTATGGGTATGGATGGAGAAGTGCTGATGTTTCATATATTATATCTCATTGGATGGATAACCCTGAAGAGAATTTCGGATTAGTAATAGACCATAATAGGGGTGAGTCTAACGCAGGTGGTTATTGGAATAATATGAGATATTATTCATCAAACAGCGATACAGACTATAAACCATATATAAAAGTTTATTTGGAAGAACGCTGAAAAGCGTTTGCAATATTTTAAAAATGTGCTAAAATTATATTCAAGCAATTAAAGCAATTGATGGAGACGTTGTATTAATGATGTTATAGAGAGCTAGTGTTTGGTGAAAACTAGTACAGAATTTATACATGGATCACTCTTGATGCTTCTTTTTGAAAAGAGTAGAAAAGAACGGTAACGCGTTATAGTTTTGAGTGTATATAGAAATATATAAACTAAGGTGGTAACGCGGCTAGATCGTCCTTAATTTTAAGGGCGATTTTTTTA
>SKIH01000071.1 GCA_007116525.1 Bacilli bacterium | reverse complement strand
TTTTGAGCTTCTGCAATCGCGTGAAGTGCAAATGTAGTTTTACCAGAAGATTCCGGTCCATATATTTCCACTATTCTACCTCTTGGATAACCACCAATACCTAATGCTACATCTAATTGTAAAGAACCTGATTTTATAACATCTATATTTCTTCTTTGGTCTCCACCAAGCTTCATTACGCTTCCTTTTCCAAATTGTTTTTCTATTTCTCCTAATACTTGATCTAATGTTTTATCTTTTGCTGATTTTGCCATTTTTTCTATCCTCCTATCAAACCTATTTAAAGTTTATACTATTTTTACATTTAAGTCAATAGTTTTTCCGAACATTTGTTTGTGTGTGTAAAATTAGACAAAAAAAGCGAAAGTTCCAGTTAATTTAGAACTTTCTCTTCTTCTTTTGCTTGTTCTTTTATTATATTTTTATGATCTTCGTAATATTGATATCCAGATATAACCGAAAGTATCGTTGCTATTAAAAGCAGGAAATCTGATACTCTTAAATTATATAGTTCAAAAGGTAAATTATAAAACAAGGTTAAAGTTATACCTGTCATTAATGTTATTGTTTTTATTTTCCCTAAAACACTTGCTGCTATTACATTTCCTTTTGTACTTGATACCGACTTAATAGCATTTACAACAGCATCTCTTGACACTATGATTACTGGAATAATCGGATGAATAAATCCGAACGCTGCTAAAATAATTAATACGGAATTAACTAATATTTTATCAGCAATAGCATCTAACATTTTACCAAAATCAGTAACTTGGTTAGTTTTTCTCGCTATAACCCCATCTAAAAAGTCAGTTGCGGCTGCTATTACAAAAATAACACCGGCAATTATATATTTAAAATCAATAACTAATGCTTCACTAACGAATAATCTCGGTATGTTTATCCCTGTTGAATCAAATGGGAAAACTAAAATTATTATTAACAAAATAGTAATATAAATTCTAAACATTGTTATTTTGTTTGGTAAGTTCATATAATACCTCCTGTTAAAATATTAATGTCTAAAAAATAAACACCTAGTGTAAGTACTATTAAAAGTACTACAACCAAAATTATTATTCTAGGCAAAGTTAAAAAACTTGCAACATCTAAAGTATATGGAGATGCTACTCTTTTCTCCTTTTTCTTATCTTCTTTTTCTCTTTTCTTTTTTGCTTTTTGAATGTCATCCAAAGAAATTTTCGAAGTATAATCGAATAAATACTCATTAAAATCATCAAGCATTTTTTCTGAATTAAGACCTAAATATTTAGAATAATCTTTAATTAATGTTTTTAAATAGAAAATATCTTTGAAGTAAGTAACATTACCTTCTTCTATGTTTTTAATATCGTCTTCAACTAGTTTTAAGTCTTCAGCAGCTTCTTCATAAGAAATTCCCATTTCTTCTCTTGCTTCTTTTAGACTCTCACCAATCTCTTTCATCTTTTACATCCTTTCAAATGGAACAAAAAAAATAATATCTTAATAAGCCATGTTCTGTACCTAAAAGGTGACAAACATTTATCTATGACTAATCGTCATCCCAGATTTAGATTCATTTCTCTAATCTAAGCTCCCCTACCAAAATTTGGGTTTCTCGCTCGTGGGGTTTACCGCGTTCCACTCTTTTCATTTCTAAAAAGAATCGTCACTATGGCACTTTATGCCTAACAAAACCATATCGTAAGACTTAGGTTTTCTCAGCGCCGTTAGCAAAAAGCTACTTCAGGTTATTTTTTCCCTAAACACGAACACTACTATCATCTCAGATAGTGCGAGCATGGACTTTCCTCTACACAACAGTGCAGCGTTTGTCTAAGATATTATTCTTCTCCATAAATCATTTTTTCTAAATTAGAAAGTCTTCTTAATAAATCTGAATTATTTGTTTCACCAGCTCTATCTCTTAAAACTTGTAACTTTGTATGAAGATTTCTAATCTCTTGTTTAAGCCTAATGTTATCATCCATTAAGTTCTTTTTGTCGACACTTAGTTCTTTAATGATATTAAACATCTCTTGATAATCTCTAATAATCACATCTAAAAATTTATCGACATCCTGAGGGCGATAACCTCTAGTATCAACTTTAAATTCTTTCTCTAATATATCTTCAGAAGTAAGTAATATTCTATCTTGATACATTAAGTTCACCTCACCTTTTTATCTACTCTTATTTTAGTTCATATATTACTTTTTGTCAATAAAATAAGAGTTACCTCATTAAATCGGAAACTCTTACAATAAGTGATCTAACATTGCCAATAAATCCATCATCTATAGCACTTTTAAGTATTTCATCGGTATTGTTTAATGCATCTATAACGTTTACCTTGACTTTTTCTTTTACCTCTTCACTATTATTAAGCGCTTTTTTGTAATTGCTGTTTTTCTGAACAATAAAGTAATGTTTTCCTTTTTCTTCGGTTATTCTTTCTTTGTTTCTATTTATTTCGATCATATATCTTTCTTTTAATGCTTTTTCTCTAAGTGGTGAATCTAGACTAAAGTTTTTCAAATAAAATGCTTCTTTGAGTGATACATCAAATTCATTTGCAATTGCAATTAGATCATCATTATCCTTTATAACTAAAGTCGTGGGTACATTATTTTTAATTAAACTATCTTCAAAAAATGTAGAAACACTTTCTTTAACTTTATAAATCCTATAATCATCATCGCTAATAATAGAAACGTTTATCTCGTCTCTTATCATATTTAACGCTTTAGCATCTTCTATCACTTTATCTATTTGATAATCTAGTTTATTTATATCTACAAAAAAATCCGCAACCAAAACATGCCCATCCTCGTTTAAAGAAATTACATCGATAACTTCATCTAAACGATTCAAAACAAGCTTTATTTGCGGATTCATATCAACTACAACATATGTGTTTGGAGTCATTTTAAAAAACATGTATAAATATACACTAATTATTCCTAACAATAAAATAATTAAGTAATAAAGACTCCTCATTGTATCACCTAATTAAATTATAGTATTAATGCATTTTATAGTCAATTAAATATGTAAAGCAATACCTATTATTCAACCGATACTGGACGATCAGGTACATTTCTAGTATTTCTATCTATTTCACGTACTTCATCTAAATTTCTAGTTGAAATATCAGGTCTTCTAGATTCTCCTTGATTTTCATCAGATGGCAATTCTCCTGAAGCTTCTTCTTCTCTTTCCTGTGCTAGTTCTCTTCTTTCATGAGCAGCTTGCTGTCTTTCTTCCCTAATCTCGTTAG
>SKIH01000013.1 GCA_007116525.1 Bacilli bacterium | reverse complement strand
TTTTTTAAACAAAATTATTTTATCATTAGTTAAATCTTCTGGATTTGTTTCTATCGTATATTCAAAGTTGTCTTCTAGTTTAAATATCTTTAACATCTTAAATAAGCTTTCAAGTTCATCGTATTCAAGACAACTAGGAGTTCCACCACCTATATAAAGTGTTTTTATTTTCTCACCTTTATAATTACTTTTTATTTCATTTTCTAACGATTTTAAATACTTATTAACAAAATCTTTTATATAATACATTTTGGAAAAATCACAATATGTACATATATTTTGGCAAAACGGAATATGAATATAAACTGACATTTTATCACCACCTAAATTATAACACAAAAAAAGCAAAAAAACTTTTGCTTTTAATCATCATCCATAGATAAAACTGCCAAAAATGCTTCTTGCGGAATTTCCACATTACCTATTTGTTTCATCTTCTTCTTACCTTCTTTTTGTTTATCTAATAATTTTCTTTTTCTAGAAACATCCCCACCATAACATTTGGCAAGCACATTTTTTCTAATAGCTTTTATATCTGATCTGGCAATTATTTTAGCACCAATAGATGCTTGTACTGGGACTTCAAATTGTTGTCTTGGTATTTGTTTTTTTAGATTTTCTACAATTTGTTTTCCTCTTTCATATGCAAAATCTTTATGGACTATTAATGAAAGTGCATCAACAACCTCACCATTTAATAATATGTCCATTTTAACTAAATTACTTTCTTTATATCCAATAGGTTCATAATCGAAAGATGCATAGCCCTTTGTTGAAGATTTTAGCTTATCAAAAAAGTCATATACTATTTCAGATAAAGGTATTTCATATCTTATATTAACTCTAATTTGATCTATATAATCAAGTGCTACATAATTTCCCCTTTTTTTCTGACAAAGTTCCATAACTGGTCCAATGTATTCACTTGGAACAAAAATAGAAGTTTTAATATACGGTTCTTTAATTTCTTTAATACTAACTTTATCTGGCATCTTTGATGGAGCATCAACTACGACTTTCTCATTATCAGTTTTTAAGACATCATATATAACACTAGGTGCTGTTGCAATCAAATCTATTTTAAATTCTCTTTCGATTCTCTCTTTGATAATATCCATATGAAGTAATCCTAAAAAACCACACCTAAACCCGAATCCTAATGCTTTAGATGTTTCCGCTTCATAAGTTAAAGCAGCATCATTTAAATTTAATTTTTCTAACGCTTCTTTTAAGTCATTGTATTTAGCAGACTCAATTGGATAAAGTCCACAAAAAACCATCGGTTTCATTGGTCTATAACCAGGTAATGGCTTAATCGCTTTTTCATCTTTCAATGTTATAGTATCCCCTACTTTAACATCCTTGATATCCTTTACAGATGCTGTTAAATAACCAACGTCTCCAACAGTTAACTTATTAACTTTTAATTCTTTTGGGGTTTTTATACCTAATTCTACTACATCATATGCAGCATTAGAGGCCATCATTAATATTTTGTCACCAACTTTAACGCTACCATTAACTATTCTAATAGAAGCCACGATACCTCTATAAGGATCAAAAAAGCTATCGAATACTAAGGCTTGTAGTTTTTCATTTTCACTTCCACTTGGCGGATCCACTTTATCTACTATAGTATTTAATAATTCTTTTATTCCGATACCTTCTTTAGCAGATACTAAGACGATTTCATCATCTTCAAATCCTAAAGTATCTATTAAATCTTGTTTAACTTTTGTAGGATTTGCATTAGGTAAATCTATTTTATTTATAACAGGTATTATTTTCAAATTGTTTTCCATCGCTAAATATAAGTTAGCTAATGTCTGCGCTTCTATACCTTGGGCTGCATCAACGACTAACAAAGCACCTTCACAAGCTGCTAAACTTCTCGAAACCTCATAAGTAAAATCGACATGACCAGGAGTATCTATTAAATTTAATAAATATTCTTCATTGTCTTTTTTATACTTAAGTGCAACGGCATTTAATTTTATAGTTATCCCGCGCTCACGTTCAAGATCCATACTATCTAATAGTTGATCTTGTTTTTCTCTATCTGTAATAGCCTCAGTCTCCTCTAAGATCCTATCTGCAAGAGTACTTTTGCCATGATCAATGTGCGCTATTATTGAGAAATTTCTAATGTTATGTTGCTTCATTTTCATCACCTAGATAACATTATACCAAAAATACATAAATAATTATAATTTTTTTTATTGCTTTTTTAATAAAACTTTGTTAAAATTGTTATGACGTATGACATGGAGGTGAAAGAATGCCAAATTTAAATAACGCTAAAAAAGCTGTTAGAGTAATTAATAAGAAAAAAGAAGAAAATAGTGTATATAAAGCTAGTATGAAATCAGCAATGAAACAAACTGAAAAAGCAATTTCTAGTAATGATAAGAAATTAGCTGAAGAATCTTTAAAAAATACAATCGTTAAGATTGATAAAGCTGCTTCAAAAGGTGTTGTTAAGAAAAACTTCGCTGCTAGAAATAAATCTAGATTGACAAAAAAAGTAAACGAAATGGCTTAACCATTTCTTTTTTTTTATTCTTTTTGATATAATAATCTTAGGGGGAAATATGAAAAAACTAATTATTGTTCTAGTACTTATCGGCGCTGCCCTAACAATGGCATTCACAAACACTGCCGTTTTAAAATTTGTGGCTCACAACTTTATATATAATAAAGAGGTCTTAGTACAAAGTAAAAACGAATATTATAAAAGCGATCACTATAGTTTTGTTGAAAAATCGGATAACCTTTTCGTTGAAAATAAGCAAGATGTTTTAAATATATTGTTTACAAACATCAATAATGGAGAAAGGGAATTCCACTTCTTTTGTGCCTACACTTATGATATGTGTGAAGATCATATATCTAAAATAGCAAAAGATCCTGAGACATTAACTAACATAAATAACTTTGTTCATCCTTTTAACACTTATGAAAGCCTTAGAATAACAATCAACGGACTTGGAAGAGTTACAGTAGTATCTAATCCACTTTATACAGATGAGCAAATAGAAGAAATCAATTTATGGGTAGATAATGTTTTAGAAGATAAAGTGAATGATAACATGTCTTTAAGAAGACAATTGCTAACTATCCACGATCATATAATAAGATCAACAACATACGACAACTTGAGAGCTGATGCTATTACACGTGGCGAGAAAATTTTAGGAAATCACTCTCATATAGCATATGGTATTGTAAGTGAAGGTAGAGCTGTTTGTGGTGGTTACACCGACTTAATGGCTATATTTTTAGAAAGATTTGGTATTAATAA
>SKIH01000058.1 GCA_007116525.1 Bacilli bacterium | reverse complement strand
CACATTGAGAGTGTCGTATTGCTAGTAAGAAAATAGTAAGATAAAAGTAAGAACAATTATGATCAAACAATTAAAAATTTCTTAATGAATATCATGATTTTAAATTGTTGGTTTTATGCCATAAGTGGAGATTCAACAACTCGGCAATTACTCAAAAAGATATATACCAAATGAATTATTTATATGAGAAATGGAACAGTTTTAGAAATAAATAATTTATTATAAAAAAAGAGGGTGAGTTAAATGTTTAAAGATGTAATGAAATTTTATTATGTCATCCCAGGGTTAGGAATACTAATTGGTGGCTTAATAGCCTTACTCCTTGCGTTAATAGGAAACCTAGAAATAGGAATTTCTATAATTTTTGGAGGATTAATTGGATTTGTAATAGGATCTATAATTTATTCGTATAAAAAGAAATAATAAGCGAGTAACATTTATACAAACCAAATAAAAAAAGACAAGATTGATTCTTGTCTTTTTAATTAATCTTGAAACATTCTAATTTGAACTAAAGTTTCGTTATCATATTCTTCATAATTTGGAGTAATTGTAACATTTATAAGTGATTTATCAATTTCATATGCTTCATCTTCAACTATCATTTCGCTAAGGTCTTCATCTACGATTTCATAATCGTTTGCTTCAGCCCAAGCTTCTACTTGAATTTGTGATTCTTCAGCATTGAGTTCAGATAAATATCTGTATGTTGAAATTTGTCCTTCATTACGAATTTCCATAACGATTAGACCTTCCATAACAGGTTCACCACTTACCGGCTCATATTCATCAGCAACTTCTCCTGAATCTTGCTCACCATTGTTGTTTCCGTTTTCTTCTGCAACTTCTTCTGAGCCACATCCAAATGCGAAGAACACTAGCGTTAACGCTACTAAAATTTTAATTAACTTTTCCATAAACACCTCCTACTTTTAATTATACTTGTTTATAAATAAAAATCAATATATTCTTACCTTGACTTATTAAAATTAAAACATTAAAATGTAGTTAGGGTATAATGCCCAAAATACAACTATTTTATGAAAATGGAGGTGTACATATGGATAGTGTAACTTTCTCCATTTTACTTGTCCTACTAGGACTTTTTGTTGGAATTGGAATGGTTTTAGTATTTAATTATTACAGAGGAGTATCAGCGTTAAAAGAAGCTGAGAAACTAATAGAGAAAGCTAAAAAAGATTCAGAAAAATTAAAAAGAGATCAAATTTTAGAAGCGAAAGAAGAAGCTCATAAGTTAAAGTTAGAGACCGAAAAAGAGATAAAAGAAAGAAAACATGAAATAAAAGATGCTGAACAGCGCCTTTTGACACGCGAAAGCAACATGGATAGAAGAGATCAAACTTTACAAAACCGTGAGCAGATGCTTGAGGAAAAAGAAAATTCTTTAATTAATAAACAAAGAGATATCCAAAATGAACAAGTAAAAGTGGAGGAAATCAAAAAAGAACAAATAGAATTACTTGAAAAAGTTTCAAGTTTTACTAAAGATCAAGCAAAAGACTTGATAATGAAAAGAACAGAAGAAGAAATGACTAGAGAAATAGCTAGTTTCATTAAAGAGAAAGAACAGGAAGCAGCGCTTGAAGTTGATAAGAAGGCAAAGAACTTGCTTATCCAATCAATGCAAAGATATGCAGCTGACGTTGCAAGTGAACAGACTGTTACAGTTGTTAATTTACCTAGTGATGATATGAAAGGTCGTATTATTGGTAGAGAAGGTAGAAACATTAGAACAATTGAAGCTGTTACAGGTGTAGATTTAATTATCGACGATACACCTGAGGTGTTAGTGTTATCTAGTTTTGATCCTTATAGGAGAGAAATAGCAAGGTTAACATTAGAAAATTTAATTAAAGATGGGCGTATCCACCCAGCTAGAATTGAAGAACTGTATGACAAGAATACTAAGGAATTAAAAAACAAAGTAAAAGAATATGGAGAAGAAGCATTATTTGAACTTGGTGTAACTAAAGTAGATCCAGAGATGGTAGAAACATTAGGTAAATTACATTTTAGAACAAGTTATGGACAAAACGCACTTCAACATACTAAAGAGGTGGCACACCTTGCAGGCATTATGGCTGCTGAATTAGGTGAAAAAGTAGGACTTGCTAGAAGAGCAGGACTTTTCCATGATATTGGTAAAGCACTTGATCATGAGGTTGAAGGTAGTCATGTTGATTTAGGAGAAGAATTAGCAAAAAAACACAAAGAACATGAAGTTGTAATAAACTCGATTGTTTCACATCATGGTAATGAAGCTCCAAATAGTGTTATTTCAGTACTAGTACAAATTGCTGATGCACTTTCTGCATCAAGACCTGGTGCTAGAAATGATTCGTTAGAAAATTATGTTAAAAGACTTGAAGAACTAGAAGCGATTGCTAATAGTTACCAAGGAGTTGAAAAAACATTTGCTATGCAAGCTGGTAGAGAGCTAAGAGTTATCGTTAAACCAAGTGATGTTGATGATACATCTAGTTTTAAATTAGCAAGAGATATTAAAGATAAAATTGAAGACGAACTTCAATATCCAGGTACTATTAAAGTAACGGTTATTAGAGAAACAAGAGCAATAGAAGAAGCAAAATAATGCTTCTTTTTTGCTTCTTTAATTACTTAGATAATAACTATTTGTTATTAGACTTTTATTTTCAATTGTATTATAATAAGGTGGCGAGGAGATGATATTATGGATAAAAAGATATTACCAGTAATACTACTTGATAATATAGTGTTACTTCCAAATAATGATATAAGATTAGAATTTGATTGGTTTGCCAATGAAGATTTATTAAAAGAGGCGACTTTAATACATGAAAACAAAGTAGTTGTAGTCCCTAAAATACATAAGGATATTTTCTTTGAAAATAAAATTCCTGTTACCGCAATTTTAGGTTCAATAACTCATAAGACTATTATTGAAAAAGAAAACAAAGCAAGAGTTATAGTCAGGGGTATAGAAAGGGTTACTATTAGTGATTTTGTATACTCAGAAACCGAAAAAAATTTCTTGAAAGCAGTTTATGTGAGTGTAGAAGAATTTGTCGAATATGATGAGGAACAACTTTATACAAGAAAATTAGTAAAAGAGTTTGAAGAGTACTTAAAAATTACTCCTTTTAAAGCAGAAGATATATCAAGCCACTTTTTGACTATTGGCAATTTATCAAAACTGACTGATACTATTACTGCTCAAATGCCGTTCGATGCTAAAAGGCTACAAGAATATTTAATTCAAAAGTCACCTGTTAAAAGAGCAGAAATGTTACTTTCTGACTTTTATAAGGAAAAGGAAAT
>SKIH01000007.1 GCA_007116525.1 Bacilli bacterium | reverse complement strand
TCATAATAAGCTTTACCTTTTAACTTTTTATGAACAAAAACCATAGCTGCTACTTGCCATAAATATGATAAATCTCTAAACTGTAGGATGTTTTCAATGATTGCATCACCAACATCGACTAATTGAGTGGATGTTGCAAGCAAGGATACTGAAACAAAAGATTTAAAATTAGTGTAATAAAGAGAATTTGTAATACACACTGTAGTAAAAACAACCGACCAAAACATAAAATACTTAAATTGATGTTCCGGTTTAACAAAGTAACCGAAAGATCCAATTATAAGTATTACTGCTAAGTCAGCTAACATTGGATTTATATCAAAATAATTTCCAACTGTAAAGTGTCTAATCAAATAAGCATTGATTAATGATGTAATTAAAAATGTTGAAAAAAGAACATTTGTTTTAAAATAATTTTTTGATGTTTTTTTCAATTCATCAATTATAATTTTAACTTCTTTTTTCTCCAGTTTAGAAATTATATTTCTTATATTATTATTAATTTTTTCTAACATGTTTCACCTCACAAACTAGGAAACATTATAGCATAAACCTAGTTGTTTTTCAATCTCAAAGACTCTATAGCCTCTTCGTAGTTATCGCTTGATGTTATGTAACTTCCAGACACTACCATGTCAGCTTCAGCTACTCTTCTAACAGTCACATCATCAACCCCACCATCTACTGAAATCATAAAATTATAATCATTATCCATTCTAACTTGTGTTAAATATTCTACTTTGAAAATTGATTCATCAATAAATTTTTGTCCACCAAACCCAGGGTGAACACTCATTACTAAAACTAAATCAATTTTGTCTAAATATGGTAATAATTTAGTTATATCAGTATCAGGTTTAATAGATAGTCCTACTTTTATTTTTAGTTTTTTAATGTAATTTATATAAAAATCAATATCATCGATCGCTTCTAAATGAAAAGTAATGAACTCTGGCTTTAACTTCTTAAAATCATCTATATATGATTTTAAATCGCAAACCATCAAATGAACATCATAAGGTTTTTTAACGCCTTTTAATAAAAGTTTAATTTCTTTGTAATTCCAACTACGATTTTTAACAAACTCTTTATCCATAATATCTAAGTGCATATAATCCGCACTAGTTTGTGCTAGTTTATTAACTTCTTTTCTTATGTTTTGTTCTAAAGACAATATCGATACTGATACTTTCATATAACTACTCCTTTATAAACTTAATATAATTTTCATACCTTGTTTTCAAAATTTCACCTTGTTTAACTTTTTCTTTAATAGCGCATTTTTTCTCTTCTAAATGCATACAATCACTATACTCACATTCATACCTGTATTTATTAAAATCTACAAAAGAATCTCTAATATCACTTTTACTCATGTCAGTAAAATCAAGTGATGAAAATCCAGGAGTGTCCGCTACTAAACCACCTTCGATTTCTAATAATTCAACGTGTCTAGTAGTATGTTTTCCTCTACCAAGAGCTTTAGATATCTCACCTGTTTTTAAATCTAGTGATGAATCTATCATGTTTAATAAAGTTGATTTGCCAGCTCCTGTTTGACCAGTGAAAACAGATATCTTATTATTAAATATTTTCTTAATTTTTTCTATTTCATCATTAAAGAATAATTTATATCCTATTTTTTTATAATAATTTATTATTTCATTTAACCTTTTAAACTCTTCTTTAGATACTAAATCTTTTTTAGTAATACAAATAACTATATCTATATTATTAAACTCTATTGTAGCTAATAATTTATCTAATAAGTTAGTAGAAAACTCTGGTTCTTTTAAAGACATTATAATAATAACTTGGTCTACATTCTTAACATTTGGTCTAACAAGTTGATTTTTTCTTTTCAAAACTTCATTTATTACTAAACTTTGCGCATCAAAAACAACATCATCACCAACAGCAGGCTTAACACCGTCTTTTCTAAACTTGCCTCTTGGTTTACAAATAAACCTTTCGTTATCTTTTAAAACCGTATAGTCATTACTAATTAATTTTACAATCTTACCCTTGTGCATCTATTTCCTCATCATTATTATTGATTTCTTCTACTTCTTCTTCCTCAGGTTCAACCGCTACTGTAACTCTAAGCATAACATGTGATCTAACGGTTGTTCCTGGAGCTCTACTTTGATCCAAAACAAAGCTGTCTGAAAGTTCATCTGTTTCTTTATAATCAACAGTGAGTTCTATATTATATTGATCTGCAAAATTTCTAACTTGCTCTTCTGTCCAACCTTCTTCTCTAAAGTCAGGATACTCCACTATTAACTCTGGTAAATATAGCGTAACTACATCTCCTTCGCTAATTGCTTCTCCTTCTTTCGGCATTTGATCAACAATAGTGAACTCCGTTAAATTTTCTATATTATCTACTTCTTTAATTTCTTCTTCGACAATAATACCATTAGTTTCTAATATTGCCTTAACTTCAAAAATATTTCTACCAGTATAATCTTCTAACACGAACTGATTACTTCCAAGAGATATTATTAAAGTGATTTCTGTTCCTTCTTTAACTAATCTACTTGCTCTTGGACTAGTAGCAACTATATATCCCTCTTCGATTGTTTCAGAATATTCTGTCTCCTCATCAAGAGAGATTAATAAACCGTGGTCTAATAAAATTTCTTCTGCCTCTAAGTAACTTAATCCAGAAACATCTGGCACCCTTACTTCTGGAACTCTTGAAAATAATGGGAGCACTAGCGCTACTATAGTAATTAAAATCAACATTGCAAGAAACACAATCCCACCGATTATTAATGGTTTTTTATTAAATTCTTTATTACTATTAGACTTCTCTGATTTAAAAGGATTTAAATTAGATAATTTTTTCGTTTTTTCTACTTCTTGTTCAGGATGAACATATACATGTCTTTTTTCGGTTTTTCTCTCTTCATTCAAACAATTTTTCAAGTCTTCCAACATCTCCTTTGCTGATTCATATCTATTTTTAGGATTTTTAGCACATGCTTTTAAAATTATATTCTCAACACTTTGTGGTATCTCTGGTTTTACAGCACGTACACTAGGCATTTTATCTTTCATTTGTTTGATTGCTATTTCAACAGCATTTTCACCTTTAAAAGGTATTCTTCCTGTTAAAAGTTCATACATTAATATTCCTAGTGAATACACATCGCTTTTTATAGTAGAACCTGTACCATTAGCTTGTTCTGGTGGTAAATAATGAACCGAACCCATAACACTATTAGTTTGAGTTAACTCATCACCATTCAACGCCATAGCAATACCAAAATCAGTAATTTTAACCATGCCATCATCGAGTATCATAACATTTTGAGGTTTTATATCTCTATGAATAATATAACCATCATGAGCATGTGAAATACCTTCTGTTAATTGTGTCATTATGTCCAGTGTTTCATCTAAAGTTAATGCACCTCTTCTTTTAATTAAATTTTTCAATGTTTTTCCTTGAACATATTCCATAACGATATAATATTTATCACTATCTTCTCCAACATCATACATCTCTACAATATTAGGATGAGATAAACTAGAAGATGAAATTGCTTCTCTTTGAAATCTTCTAACAAATTTATCATCATTAGATAAGTCCCCTCTTAATATTTTAACTGCTACTAATCTATCTAAAATCGTATCTTTGGCAAGATAAACATTAGCCATCCCACCTTCACCAATCGATCTTAATATTTCATATCTTTCATTTATTTTTTGACCCTTAGTTATCACTTATATCACCCGCTTTATTCAAATATGCAACAGAAATGTTGTCATTTCCACCCCTATTATTACTTTTTAATATTAATTTTTTTACTTTTTCTTCTTCTGTTAAGTCTTCTTCTAAAACTCTTTCGATTTGACTATCATCAAGCATATTAGTTAGACCATCGCTGCACAAAAGAATCCCATCGACATCATTCTCAACATCAAATATATCCATTTCAACACTAGTATTAGCACCTAAAGCTCTCATTAGTACATTTTTTCTTGGATGATCTTTTGCTTCTTTCTCAGTCAATTCTCCACTTTTAACAAGCAAATTAACTAATGTATGATCGGTTGTTATTTTGTGCAACTTCTTTTGTTTAACAACATAACCCGAACTGTCTCCTATATTCCCGAAAATCAAAAAATCATTTGTTAATATAGCAACTACTAAAGTTGTCCCCATACCAACACTCTCTGGATGTTCAGAAGTATATTTATATAACGAGAAGTTTGCTTCACTTACTGCTTCTTTCAGCCAATTAACAGCATCTTCCTTATTTCCTACTTTTCCCATTTCTTTAAATCTCTTACCAATATGAGAAATTGCGAGAGATGAGGCAATTGCACCACCACAGTGACCGCCCATTCCATCAGCAACAGCTAACAAGACTTCATTACTGGCATTTTCAACTATAATTACACTATCTTCATTTTGGTCTCTTACTTTACCAGCATCGGTAATATAAAAATGTTCCATCACTTATCCTCCTCATATTTCGATTTCAATTGGCCACAAGCCGCTAAGACCTCTTCACCAAATTCTCTTCTAACTGTCACATTTATTTTTTGTTTTTTTAATACATCATAAAATTTTAAAACATCTTCTTTACTAGTTTTACTTAGTTTAGCACTAGTCTCATTGTAAGGGATTAAATTAACATAAGCATTCATCCCTTTAATCAGTTTAGCTAACTTAATTGCATCTTCTTTTGAGTCATTTATGTCTTTTAACATAATATATTCAAAAGTTACTCTTCTATTTGTTTTACTAATATAATACTTTAAAGCTTCTATTAAACTATTAATGTCATATGCTTTATTAATCGGCATTAACTTATCTCTTGTTTCATTATCCGCTGCATGAAGAGATATTGCTAAATTAACTTGAGTATTTAAATTGGCAAAATCAATTATTTTAGGAGTTATCCCACAAGTAGATACTGTAATATGTCTTGCACCTATATCAATACCTTTATTATTGTTTGCTATTTCTAAAAACTTAACAACTTCCTCATAATTATCAAATGGTTCACCGATACCCATTAAAACGACGTGAGAAACTCTATTTTGGATTTCTTTTTCAACTTCCAAAATTTGCATTACCATTTCAGATGCTTTTAAATTTCGAACTTTTTTTAGTTTACCACTTTCGCAAAACAAGCAATTCATATTACATCCAACTTGTGTAGAAATGCATAAACTATTGCCATAATTTTGATACATTAAAACTGCTTCTATTGTGAGACCATCTTCAAGTTTAAATAAATACTTCGAAACATCTTTTCCTTCTTTTTTAGAAACTAACTTTATGTTTCCAAAGTAAAAGTCTTCATCTAATTTTGCAAGTGTTTCTTTTTTGATGTTTCTCATACTAGAAAAATCTTTTATTTTCTTTTTATAAACCCAATTAAATATCTGATCTTTTTTGAATTTTTGTTCAGATATAGAAGTTAAATAATCTTCTAATTCATCTATCGTAATACCATATATATTTTTCATATTTCACCTAATATACATTATAACAAAATTACAAAAAAAAGCATAATTTTTTTGTGTAAATTTCAAAATAAAAAAAGTATGAAATCATACTTTAAAAACCGATAATCATACATAATAAGAAAAACGTTGCTCCTAGGAATAAAGTTAACCTACTAACGAATAACTCTCCACCACGCTCTTTTCTATTTGTAAAAAGACTATCACTACCACCTGTAATGGCATTTGATGCGTTTTCAGCTTTGTTACTTTGTAATAATACAATAGAAATTAACGCTATTGATACAATAATTAATAAAACCTCCATAATATCCTCCTTAACACTTATAATAATTTATCATAAAAACTACAAATTTGCAATTTCTATACTAATATTTTACCGACTAACCCGCCTTTGTTTTCATACCCTCTTGCAAAATCTAGTGCACTCATTTTAGGTTTGCCTTCTGGTTGTATGCTAGTTATCACAACTTCGCCATTTGCTACTTTAACACCAAACCCATTTTCATATATAGCAGTAACTTCACCATCGAAAACATTATTATAATAATTATCGGTAGTATAAGCTTCCCACACTTTTAAAATTTTAGAATCTAGCGTGCAATATGCACCTGGCCATGAATTAAGCCCTCTAATTTTGTTATATACTTGTCTTTTGCTTTTAGAAAAATCTATGCGCTCTTCTGATCTTTTAATATTAGCAGCAAAAGTCGCTTCACTATCATCCTGCTTCTCATACTTAGCAGTACCGTCTATTATTGAAGGCAATGTTTCTAGCAAAAGCTCTTTTCCTAAAATACTTAGTTTGTCATGAAGAGTCGATGCAGTATCTTCATCTTCGATATTTATTTCCTTTTGACTAATTATATCACCGGCATCCAGCCTTTTAGTCATTTTCATAATAGTAACACCAGTTTTATTATGGCCTTGAATGATTGCTCTGTGAATAGGTGCTCCTCCTCTTAACTTTGGTAATAGTGAGGCATGAACATTAATCGCACCTAGCCTTGGTTTGTTTAAGATTTCTTCTGGTATTAATTGACCATATGCGCAAGTCACAATTAAGTCGATATCTAAATCATTTATTTCTTCAATATAATTTTTAATACTTTCAGGCTGTATTACTAAAATAACTTTATCAGAAGCTACTTTTTTTATAGGTGGTGACGTTAAAGCACCCTCTCGTCCTACTTTTTTATCAGGTTGAGTAACTACAGCTTTGACCTTATATTTTTCAGTTAAACCTTCTAAAACAGGGACTGCAAATTCTGGAGTTCCCATAAATAAAATTTTAACTTCTTTATCAACATTTACATCGTCTATCATAATATCACCTCTATCAATTTTAACACATTCCTTATTCAATTACTAACTTATATTACATACTTATAGCATTTACATCGATCATAATTTTAAGTTTACTACTAGCCTCATATTTATTTTTTATAAATTCTAACTTCTCTTTAATGTCATCCAGCTTTTTATATTTAATCATAACTTGAACATTATGCATGTTTTTAATTTTAGCAATATTTGAATTAGCTGGTCCTAAAACAATAATTTTTTCGTTTATCATATAAGACTTTACTTTTGTCATCTCTTTAAAAAGCATATTATAATCTTTACTACTACCTTTAATAATACATATATTAAAATAAGGAGGATACGACATAGCTTTTCTAAACTTCATCTCATAATTATAAAAACCAATATAATCATGTTTCTTAGCAAATTTTATACTATAGTGATCTTCATTGAAAGTTTGAATAACAACTTCACCTTTTTTGGTATCCCTACCACTTCTTCCGGAAACTTGACTTAAAAGTTGGTAAGTACGCTCCCCACTTCTAAAGTCAGGTATATTTAATGTAGCATCAGCATTTAAAACTCCTACTAAAGTAACATCATTAAAATCTAACCCTTTAGAAATCATTTGTGTTCCTATTAAAATATCATATTTATTATTTTTGAAATCTCTTAAAATGCTTTCTAAAGAATTTTTAGCCCTAGTAGTATCTTGATCAAGGCGTGCTACTCTAGAATCTTTAAATGTCTCAAGCAAATGCTCCTCTAACTTTTGAGTACCTATACCATAGTTATTTAAAACTTTACTACCACAACTTTTACACGTAACATCTGAATATTCTTTATGACCACAATAGTGACATAAATGATGATTATTCTCCTTATGATAAGTAAGCGGTATATCACACCTTGGACACTTTAAAGTCTCATAACAACTACTACATATAGATGTTGTTGAGTAACCTCTCCTGTTTAATAGAATTATAACTTGCTCATTATTTTCAAGCCTTTTCTCTATTTTTTCTTTTAAACTTTTTGATAAAATTTTATAGTTGTTTTTAAGTTCATCTTTCATATCCACTATTTCAATCTCAGGCATAACATTTTTAACTCTACTATTCAATTCAAGTAATTCAAACTTTCCAGTCTTAGCCCAAGTATATGATTCAACACTAGGTGTTGCACTCCCTAAAATAAGTGGAATATTATTTTCCTTTGCTCTAAAGTTAGCAACATCAATAGTATGATACCTAGGAGTAGATTCTTGCTTATAAGTAGATGAATGTTCCTCATCTATTATAATGACCCCCAAATTTTCAAAAGGTGCAAATATCGCACTTCTAGCACCTACTACGATCTTTACTTCTTTTCTTTCTATTTTGCGCCACTCATCATATTTTTCACCACCAGATAATCCACTATGTAGTATTGCTATGTTATTTTTAAATCTCTGTTTAAATAAACAAACAATCTGTGGCGTCAAACTGATTTCTGGAACTAACATAATAACATCTTTATTATTCGCTATTACCTTTTCAATAACATTCATATAAACTTCTGTTTTTCCACTTCCAGTAACACCGTGAAGTAAAAAAGTTTTATAATCATTTATACTTTTTAATATTTTATCGACAACAAAACTCTGACTATCAGTTAATTGTACGTCACAAAAGTCACCATAATCCTCATCAGTAGTTCTATATATTTCTTTTTTATACTCATTAATAATACCTTTATCAAGAAGAGTTTTAACACTACTTGAAGATACTTCATTCATTTCACTTTTGAGTTTATCTTCTTTTTTCAAAGCATCGACAACCTCTTCTTGCTTCTTACTATTTAATGTATACTCACTACTATTTAAGCTAAGATAAGTTTCATATTTTTTTGAAATACTTGTATCAATATTAGCTTTAAGCGCTCTTGGAAGCATGCTTTGGTAACTAGTTATAAGTGGTGATAATGTTTTTTTACTAATGTAATAACCAACTCTAAGTAACTCTTCGGTTAAAACCGGTTTATCATCGACTAAACTAATTATTTTTTTTACTTCAAAATCAGGTTTGTTATTATGAACTTTAAGCACAAAACCTTCTAATTTTCTACTTCCAAAAGGAACGATAACACGCATTCCAACTAAAAGGTTTGAAAAATTAGATTCATAAGTAAATCTCTTATCATTTTGCTTTGTATTTATAGACACTAAAACATCTGCATACATAATATATCACCAATTAAATTATAACATAATTTGTATATTAGTTGACTTTTTATTAAACTTATATATAATATGACCCAGGAAGTGATTTTATGTTAGACCTTCTAAAAGAAGATAACATTGAGGACTTCAAAGAATTATTATCGGTTTTCGCATATTATTTTCAATATAATGATTACGATATGTCATTTGAGGACTTCAAAAAAATTAATAATACCGTAAAACTTAGAACAGAGGAAAAAGAAACTATTCCTCTGTCTTTTGACATTAATGACCTAAAAAGGCTCCTTAAAATAGATATAGACAAAGAAGATGCTGATTCAATCATTCAAAACTTAATAGACAATATTGACACAAAATATGAAATTAGGAACGAAAATGAGTTTGTTAAAGGATTGAATAAACTATATAACAATAATATTACAAAAAAAATATTAGACAATGCTTTTTCGTTATCATCGATTGCTAATATTACTAAACATAGCAGAGAAAATGGACCATTAGCCGTTAAGTATTATGATAGTAATAACATTAAAAACTACGTAATATACAAACATAAAAGAAGCACAGCAAATAACGATTCAACTTGTGATAACCTATGCTTTGTAGAACGCTTTGATTACATTTATAGATTTGAAAAAGCAGAAGATTTAAAAGGAAATGACTGCTTAAAACTAGTAGAATCAACTTATATAAGAAATAACAAAGGCACACATATAAGTCGGGAACATTATATTAGAATGTACAAAGAGATATTAAACCAAAACCAAAAGTATTATACGCTTTCAAATAGCAAAAGAAAAAAACGATCTAAATCTTAGATCGTTTTTATTTTTTCTTCTATTCTTAAAAGTCGGTTATACTTTGATACTCTATCTGTTCTAGAAAGTGATCCAGTCTTGATCTGACCTAGACCTAATGCGACTGCAAAGTCTGCAATAAATGTATCTTCAGTTTCTCCACTTCTATGTGAAATGATAGTTTTATATCCATTTGCTTTTGCCATATTTATAGTTTCTAACATTTCAGTTACTGTACCAATTTGATTTGCCTTAATTAAAATAGCATTAGCAATTTCATTATCTATTCCTTCAGCAAAAATCTGTTTGTTTGTAACAAATAAATCATCACCTACAATTTGAATCTTATCACCTAGTCTTTTTGTCATATCTTTCCAACCATCGATATCTTTTTCATCGTGACTATCTTCAATCGATATTATCGGATAATTTTCAACTAAATCAACATATAAATCCGTTAACTCTGTACTTGTAAGCTTTTTGTTTTCTTCTTTTAATACATAGTGGCCATCTTCGAAAAATTCATTAGCAGCACTATCAAGCGCATAAAATACATCTCTTCCTGGTTTATATCCGGCTTTATTACAAGCTTCACTAATAAGTTCTAAAGCTTCTTCATTGCTTTTTAAACTAGGTGCAAACCCACCTTCATCACCTACTGCAGTATTATATCCTTTAGCTTTCAAAACTTCTTTTAATGTATGAAAAATTTCGGCCCCTATTCTAATGCGCTCTTTAAATGAATCGTGTTGTGGTATAATCATAAACTCTTGAAAATCAAGGGTATTAGATGCATGAGCACCACCATTCATAATATTCATCATAGGTGTTGGTAAAACTCTTTCATCTCCAATATACTCAAAAAACTCTTGATTAGAAAAAAGTGCCGCTGCTTTCATATTAGCAATCGAAACTGCAAGTATAGAATTTGCTCCAAGCTTACTTTTATTACCTGTTCCATCCAATTCTAACATTGTTTTATCAACTTTCTCTTGATCTAAAACACTCACACCTATTAAAGATGGTCTAATAACGGTACAAATGTTTTCAACTGCTTTTAATACACCTTTACCTAAGTATCTATCTCCTTTATCTCTTAATTCTAATGCTTCTTTTGAACCTGTTGACGCACCCGATGGAACACTTGCAGTACCTACTATTCCACATTCTAAAATAACGTCTGCTTCTACCGTTGGATTCCCTCTTGAATCTAGTATTTCTCTTGCTATAATATTTTTAATTTTACTCATTTTCATCACTCCTAATTTCATTATAACACTACCACCCTTTTTATCAATAAAAACAACGCAATTTTACACTTTTATAAATAGACTATTATATAAATGTGTGCTATAATATCTTACTTATAAAGGAGTGTTTTTATGGTAGTATCTGAAATTAGTAAAGAACAATTTAAAAAGTATACTGAAGACAAACAAACTACACTTTATCAAACCGTAGAGTATGGCGATACTATGATAAATGAAGGCTTTGATGTCTTGTATGTAGGATTTTTTGATAATGACATTATTATTGGAGCCTCACTCGTTTTAATAGAAAAAAGTTTTGGATTCAAATACGCTTATGCGCCTAAAGGATTCATTATTAACTATAATGATTTTAACATTTTAAAAGAAGCAACTAACGATATAAAAAAATACTTAGGAAAACGAGAAATTATGGCGATCAAAGTAAACATACCAATAACTATATTTGAGTATGATGCTAAAATGAAAGACAAAAAAGAATGCCCAGATGGTAAATACTTACTTGATAATTTAGAAAGACTTGGTTATGCCCATCTTGGATTTAATGAAGAGTTTGAATCATTGAAACCTAGATTCGAAGCAGAGCTTACTTTAAATAAGAGTATATATGAAATTTATAATAATTTGAAAAAGTCTCTTAGAAAAAAAATAAAATCAGCAGAAGCTGAAGGAATTAAAATAATAAAAAGTAATGAAAATAATTTAGATAACTTATATACACTGACTAAAAGAAAATATCCAAGAAGTTTAGATTATTTTAAAAGCCTTCATTCAAATTTAAATGAAGAAAACAAAATTGACTTCTTTTATGCGAAACTGGACACTGAAAAACATTTGAACACGATAAAGAAAAAGTATGAAGAATTAGAAGAGGAAAGTAATAAAATTAATGAAAAAATTATTACTTCAACCGGTGATAAAACAAAACTTATAAATAAAAAAATAGAAATAGATAAGAACTTATTTAACTATAAACTTTCTTTAATAAATGCTACAAAACTATTGAATGATAGTCCAGAAGGAATCGTACTAGCTGGAATTTTACTTTATAAAGAAGGACCAGATGTTTATATGATAATGGATGGCTATAACACTCAACATAGAAGATTAAGTGCTAAGCACTTATTAATTTTTAGAGTGATTGAATACTATTTAGAACAAGGTTATCGAACATTTAACTTAGGTGGAATGTCTGATCCAAACAAGGAGACAAAATATACTGGATTAAATACATTTAAACAAGCTTGGAATCCCGTTATAAAAGAGTATTTAGGAGATTTTGAACTAATTACTAATCAAACTAAATACTTTATGTATAGACACGCTAAACCTATTAGAGATGTACTTAAAAACTAAAAAAGACATACACATTTGTGTATGCCTTTTTTTATTCTTCTATTTTCTCTACCATATGATAATAAACTTTTCTAATTTCTGTCTTATCAG
>SKIH01000031.1 GCA_007116525.1 Bacilli bacterium | reverse complement strand
GCATTAAAACCTATAATGCCAGCAATATTTTGAGTTCCTGCTTCATGTTTACTTGGAAGTTCAGAATATTCTACTTGACCATCTTTATAAAAGTTAGCATTCATCCCACCACCAAATAATGATGGTCTCATCTTATTAAGCAACTCTTCTTTTCCATATAAAATTCCAACCCCTGTTGGACCAAGCATTTTATGAGCTGAAAAAGCTAGAAAATCTACATTTAAATCTCTAACATCTACTTTAGTATGCGCTACGCTTTGAGCACCATCCACTACAACTTTAATATTATGCTTACTTGCATATTCACATATTTTTTTAATGTCACGTACATCACCAACTACGTTACTAATATGAGCTAGTGATATTACTTTTGTCTTATCAGTAATAGCATTTATCAAATTTTCAAAAGTAAGTTCATAATTATCATTTAGCTTAGCATAAGAAATTTTTAAATTCATATCTTTTACAAGCTCATACCATGGTATAGCACACGATGCATGTTCGGAAAGTGTCATTAAAACCTCATCACCTTCTTTTAAATTGTTTTTAAAATATCCAAAAACAACTCTATTTATAGAATCGGTTGTTCCACTTGTAAATATTATTTCTTTAGTGCTCTTAGCATTAATTAAATCTCTTACTTTTTCTCTTGTGTTTTCATATATAGTATCCACTTTTAAGCTAATGTCATAATCACCACGGTGGGCATTAGCAGAATACTCACTATAATACTCTGTTGTAGCTTCGATCATACACTTTGGTTTTAATGTCGTTGCTGCATTATCAAAATAAATAATATTATTTTTCAACATCGGAAAATCTTTTCTATTCATAATACTACCCCCAGTAGCTATCTACAATTTTTTTGACCTCTTTATAATGTTTTTTTGATAAATTTAAATTATTTAACAAAAAACCTTTAGTAAGTAAATTAATAGAATTGTCATAATCGATTCCTCTACTCATTAAATAAAACACCTCATCATCACTAAAACTTCCAATAGATGCAGCGTGATTAGCAAGCGTTGAATCTTCTTCAATAATTAAATTTGGTTTAATTATACAATCATTATCATTAAACGTCACTATTCTACCATTTTGATTAACAGCACAATCTTCTTTGCCATTTAAAACAACAGTAGTTAAATTAACATTGATCGAACCATCTTTTAAATTAATTCCAGACATATTTATATTACTAATAGTTTTTTTAGAATTATGATTAACTAAAACGGTATACTTCTCATCATCAGTTGCAATAGTTTTAAAATTCATATCAAAACTAGCGTTATAACCATTTAAATTAACAATACACAACTCATTTGTTCCACTTGAATCATATATTTTATTAGATTTTACGCTTCCATTTTCATCAACATAAAACTTATATTGCACTTTAATAAATCTTCCTTCTCTTTTTTCGAAAATTTTTAAACTAGCATTTTTATGAATGTGAAAAAACAAATCAAGCTTTGAATCATTATCGCTTTCGTACTCTATTTCAAGTTCAACATCTTCATACACATTAAACTTTATACTATTTATACTAAAAAAGTCATTTTTAGAAATAAAGTCCATTTTAATTCCCTCATCTAAATTGCTTTTAACAATATTATCGTTATGTAATAAAAGCTTATTCATTTTTTAAAACTTCCTTGAAATAACAACCAAATTTTTCTTTAAGCTTATTATTATTTGAATAACCGTTTTTCTCGATATATTCAACTAAAGTATTATCGCCACTAGCAATAATTCTACCTTCACTAATAATATGCACATAATCTGGTTTAATATAATTCAAAAGTCTACTGTAATGTGTTATAACAAGCATTGAGGGTTTATGCTCATTGTAATAATCCATAACACTATTTCCAACTATACTTAAACTATCAACATCAAGACCAGAGTCTATTTCATCTAATAAAATCGATTTTGGTTTTAACATATACATTTGTAAAACTTCATTTTTCTTTTTCTCGCCTCCCGAGAAACCTTTATTAACAAATCTACTAGACATATCTTTATGCATTTTTAAATCTTCAGAAACACTATTCATACTTTTAACAAAAGAAAATAAACTAAACTTCTCTTTATCTCTAGAATGAAGAGCAGTTCTTAAAAAATCTGCATTAGTAACCCCATCGATTTCCGTTGGCATTTGCATCCCTAAAAATATACCTAAATTAGACCTTTTATCAACAGATAAATCATTTATCTTAACATCATCAAAATAAATATCTCCACTAATAATTTTAAACTTTGGATCACCCATAATAACTTTGGCTAAAGTAGACTTCCCAGTCCCATTAGGGCCCATTATTGCATGTATCTCACCATCGTTTATCTCTAGATTAAAATCATCTAGTATTGTTTTACCATCTATACTAACAGTTAAATTAACTATTTTTAATTTCCCCATCTTAACAACTCCTCTTAAATATTCTACCAAAAATGGCACCTTTAAACAACTATATGATATAATTATTTTAGGAGTGATATTATGGATTGTATTTTTTGCAAAATCGTTGAAGGAAATATCCCTTCATACAAATTATATGAAGATGATAAAGTATTAGTGTTTTTAGATGCTTTTCCATCAGTTTATGGACACACATTAATTATTCCAAAAGAACACTACAAAGATTTAGATGACATAAACAGTGAAACATTAAATCACATTATGAAAATCTCTAAAAAAATTAAAAAGCAAATAGAAGAAAAAATTAATTGTGATGGGATGAGCATTCAACAAAACAATGGTGATCTTCAAGAAGTCAAACATTACCACTTACACTTAAAACCATTTTTTAAAGTTGAGCAGCCTAAAAAATCAGTTGAAGAAGTATATGAAATATTAAAAAAGTAAAGATTTTATTCTTTACTTTTTTTATTCCATTCCTTTTTCATTTAAATACAAATTAATATCATTCATAGAAAACCCTTTTTTATAAAGTTTTTGAAATAACTTTTTTCGATCGATTTTAGGTTCTCTTCTTAAAATGGAATTATAATTATATTCAATTGCCGCTTTATCATCTTTTTTATTAGCATCAAATATATCGCTAACTAGACCCTTATCATAACCTTTATTACTTAAATCCATAACAACTTTTTGTCTCAATATATAGCTAGAATCTTTTTTATTTGATTTTATTTTTTTCAAAACCATCTTCGTAACTTTATCACAAAGTTCTCCTTCGCAAATATAAGATATAGCATCCTCAATAACATCATCATTGACATTATGTCTTTCTAACTCTCTTTTTATTTTAAAAGGACCATCATTTGATAAATTAAATCTATCTGTAACAAATGCTTTTGAAAAAGTAACATCATTTATTAAGCTTATTTTTTTTAAATTATCGATAATTTTATTTTTATCATCTTCCTTTAATTCAAAATCACTCAAAAAATCTTTTACTTCTTTTTC
>SKIH01000023.1 GCA_007116525.1 Bacilli bacterium | reverse complement strand
TGAGTAGTAACTCCGTAAACTATTTCTTTTACAAATTCGCTTTCCATCTCTACTACTTCTTTAATAATCTCATCTATATCGTAATCCATCTTGTTTTTATTATATACATTTATTTGATATAAGATTGTCATAATCTTATTTCTTAACTCACTTCTTGTTAGCTTTCCCATATTTATCACCTTGTATAATTATAGCACTTAAGCATATAAAAGTAAAAAGAAAAAACACTAAATATATAGTGTTATTTTTGTTTTAATACAAATAACAAAAAAATACACCAAGCAACATTGTGCTTAGTGCATTATATAAGATTAATATTTATCTTTCTTCTTTATTTTTAAAGTATTCTTTAGCTTCATCTAAATAGTTTAAATAATGATGTCTTTTTAGTGATTCTGGAACCTCAGCCTTTAGAGCATCTCTAATTAACGTTAGCTTTCTTAATATTTCATTTACTTCATATACTTTATTACGATACTTTTCAAAAATAAGTTCATACCAAAATTTAAAGAAATAACTGATAAATAAGAAAGTTACAATGAATGCTATTATTGTTGCAATGTTAACAGCGCTCTCACCTAATACAAATAATACTCCAAACATTGCTGTAAATAAATAATTGAATATAGAAAAAGCAAATACTAATAAAAACACATTTACAATAAAAAGTAGTAAGCCTGCAAAAAAACTAGTAATTTTTCTTTTTTTTGCTTCCGTATAAACGATCATTTTAAATTGATGCAATGTTTCATATTGTTCTTTTTCATCCATTTTTTCAATTGATATTAAAAGTTTATTTAATTCGTTTTCTAAATTATTTATTCTTTTAGTTTTCATAAATTTAATAAAGTCTTTAAACATACTATCACCTAAATTGATTATAAAATAATAAAAAAAAAAAAAGGAAGAAGCTTCCTTTATTTTTTAATAATATACTTTTCAGCAGCACCATTATATAACTTAATAAATGTCATTATATATAGATACAAAATCATCACCATCAACAATATCCATCCGAATATTGGCACTATAAATAATAGTAACCAAATATATGGTGATAAATAATATTCACTTCCTGCTATACCTAGTTTTTTAGATGTGATGGCAAGCATTTGGAAGTTTAATACATTGATCATTATTGCAAAAGGCAATATAAAGATTAAACCAATCACCCAATATCTCCACTCTAAATACCAAGCATCTTTTTTAAAACAATCTAATATTGCAGCAAGCAATATTGGTCCACCTATTGAATATAATATTATCCAAAACCAAAAGTATTCTCTTTTTAACAATAACAAATTTACCACTCCTTTCATTTATTATATCATTTTTTGTCAATTTTTTCTTTAATTTCATACAAAAAGTTTATTGCATCGATTGGTGTTAGTTTTAATATATCTAACTTTTTTATTTCTTTTATAGTCTCGTCATCTTCTTTTTCTTCAAATTCAAAGTTAAAACTTTCTTGAATTATTTTATCTCTGCTTTTTTCTTTACTTTCATATACTTTTAGTATATTACTTGCTCTTTTTGTGATTTCTTCTGGAAGATTAGCAAGCTTAGCAACATGTATACCATAACTTTTATCTACGCTACCATCTTTTACTTTATGCATAAAGATTATTTCGCCCTCTTCTTCTTTTGCACTAACATGAACATTTTTTAGACCATCTAATGTTTGTTCTAAATCGGTTAATTCATGATAGTGAGTAGAAAAGAGTGTTTTTGCTTTTATTTTCTTATCTATATATTCGATAATAGATTGGGCTAAGCTCATACCATCAAATGTTGCTGTACCTCTACCTAATTCATCAAAAATAATCAAACTATTTTTAGTAGCATTCACAACTGCATTATTAGCTTCATTCATTTCAACCATAAAAGTTGATTCACCACTTACTAAATCATCACTTGCACCTATTCTAGTATAAACCGCATCAAAAATAGGCATATTAGCACTACTAGCCGGTATAAAACACCCTATTTGCATCATAATACTAATTATAGCAGTTTGTCTCATATATGTGGATTTACCAGCCATATTAGGTCCTGTTATTAAAAGAATATTAGTCTTATCATCCATATAAATATCATTTGGAACATACGCTTCTTCTGATACAACTTCCACTATCGGATGTCTAGCATCTTTTATTTCAATTAAATTATCATTGTTTATGTTTGGTTTAATATAATTATTTTCTTCACTAATAGTAGCAAAAGATTGTAAAACATCTATTTCACTTATTATTTTAGAGTTGTTTTGAAAATCTTTAATATATTTAGAAACTTCATCTCTTATTTTTATAAATGTATTGTATTCTAAACTAACTATTTTTTCTTCAGAGTTTAATATTAAAGCTTCTTTTTCTTTTAAAACTGGACTTATATATCTTTCACAATTACTTAATGTTTGCTTTCTAGTATATCCAAACTCATCTTTAACATTATTTAATTGACCTTTACTTACTTCAATGTAATAACCAAAAACTTTATTATATCCGACTTTTAAATTTTTTATTCCAGTTTTAGTACGTTCATCTTTTTCGAATTTTGCAATAAATTCTTTACCACCTTTTCTGATGTCTTTTAACTCATCAAGTTCTAAGTTATATCCTTCTTTAATAATATAACCTTCTTTTATAGAAATTGGTGGCTCCTCGTATATAGAACTTTCAAGTAAATTATACAAATTATTTAACTCTTCTAGTTTATATTCATAATTCAGTTTTTCTAGTATTTCATTTAACTTAGGAAAAGTTTTAAGACTTTGTTTCAATTGAAGCATATCTCTTGCATTAGCAGTACTAAAAGCAATTTTACCACTCAATCTCTCAAGGTCATAAACTTCATCAAGTAATTCTTTTAACTCTTCTTTTAAAATAAATTCTTTTAAAAACTTACTAACTATATTTTGTCTTTTTACAATCTTATCTTTTTCTATTAATGGTGCTTCAATATATGATTTTAAGCATCTAGAACCCATCGCTGTTTTAGTTTTATCAAGAAGCCAAAATAAAGAGTTTTGTCTTTCTTTTTGTCTCATAGTCTCTGTTAACTCTAAATTTCTTTTAGTATGAATATCCATCTTCATACTTTTTTCTACATCTACTATAACAACATTTTTAAAATGGTTTAATGTTTTAAGTTGAGTTTCATAAATATAAGACAACAATATTTTAAGCGCCTTTTTAATTCTAATATCTTCGACCTCTTCATACAATTTATCATAATATATAGTCTCATCTTTCAAATAAGAAATTATTATATTAAAATTATTTTTTAAAGTCGATGTTATTTTAGGATCCAAGCTTTCTTTTAATACTACTTCCTTAATATTTAGTGAAAGTAAATTACTAATTAGCGATGTACTATCTCTTTTTATTACCTTTGCAAATAAATCACCAGTTGTAATGTCTGTATAACTTAATATATATGCATGCTTAACATCTAAGATTGAAGCCACATAGTTATTATCTTTCTCATCTAAATGATCGGT
>SKIH01000010.1 GCA_007116525.1 Bacilli bacterium | reverse complement strand
TGTTTATCAATTGAAAATTTTTATAAATTAAAAGAGTTTAGCTTTGTAGGTGTTGATTTTGATAAGAGAAAAATATTAAATAAAAAAGATCAAACGTTAATAAATTCAAATAAACTTCTACTTTTTAAAAGCGATATTAATGAAATCAGTTGTTATTTAATGGGATTAGGATATGATTCTTATGCTAAGGAAAATTATGTTGAAACAATATTCCCATTATATAAAGATGAGCCTATTGCTTATTATAATCCTAAAAGGTTTATTGAAAACCAAAAAATATTGTTGCCTACAAAACTAGAGACCGAGTATTTATATGATGATTATAACTGTGTAGTAAAAACAATTGATGAATGTCAATCTAAGGAAGAAGTTATTCATTATTTAAGTAATCTAAAGAAAAAACTTAATGTAGAAAATTGTGAAATAGATGACACTGAATATGCTTCAATAGATTCACAAGCATACAGTACGTTAGAAAGAGTAAGATAATACTCTTTTTTAATGAAATCACTTGAATTATTATATTTAATATTGTATAATTTATATGTCCTTACAAGTCTTGGTAGCTCAGCTGGATAGAGCAACGGCCTTCTAAGCCGTCGGTCGGGAGTTCGAATCTCTCCCAAGACGCCATTTTAAAAATAAAACATACATTATGTATGTTTTTTTATTTATTTTTATTGTATAATTGTTTTGGTGATATTTATGGATGGAATTATTTTTATAGTATTCATTTTACTTGTTTACTTATATTTTAAAAATATAATGAATTTTATATATTTTATGGCGGTAGTAGATCTATCCCTTAGAGTTGTAGACTTTTTAGGTTCTAAAATAGACCTAGGACCACTTACAACGATTTTACCTTCATCATTTCAAGCAGCCATTGGTATGTTTTTTGGAGGATTAATATATGAGGTTTTAATTTGGTCTCTTTATTTAGGGTACATTTTAATGATATTTTATTTAATAAAAAGTATTTTTAAAAAATGACAAGTAAAAACAAAGTAATATACACAAAAAGTGAACAAAAGTTCACTTTTTATTTATTTAAAACTAAAAATATATGTTATAATCATATTATAGAGGTGATAAGATGTACGGATACATAATTGGGAAAGTTAAACAAATTAGTAGTAATTATATTATTATCGATAATAATGATATTGGTTATATAATATATACTCCAAACCCGTATAGTTTTGAATTAGATAAGATTTACACTATTTACACATATCAATATGTAAAAGAGGATGAGATAAGTTTATATGGTTTTAAGACACAAGAGGAGAAAGAGCTGTTTTTAAAATTAATCAGCGTAAAAGGAGTAGGGTGTAAAATGGCTCTTCCTATGATTGCGACAGGTTCGATCGATGGTATTGAAGATGCAGTTGAAAGAGAAAACATTTTATATTTGAAAAAGTTTCCTAAAATTGGGGATAAAGTTGCTAGACAAATTATTTTGGATTTAAAAGGGAAGTTTGAAAAAAGAGAAACTGCAGTTTCAAGTGATAGTGACGATGATTTAAAAGATACTCTAGTTGCGCTTGGATATAAAAAGCAAGATATAAATAAAGTTTTACAAAAAATAGATTATTCTAAAAATATAGAAGAGCAAGTAAAAGATGCTTTAAAATTATTACTTAAGTAGGTGAATTATGGAAGAGAGAATTATAGAAGGTAATGTGTTAGATGAAGATAACTTTGAATCTTCAATTAGACCGCAATCATTAAACGAATATATTGGACAAACAGAGGCGAAAGAAAATTTGTCTGTTTTCATAAAGGCTGCTAGAATTAGAAAAGAACCATTAGATCATGTTTTGTTATATGGTCCACCCGGTCTTGGTAAAACTACTTTAGCACATATCATTTCAAATGAGATGAAAAGCAATATAAAAACAGCATCAGGCCCATCAATTGAAAAAAGCGGAGATCTCGCTGCGATATTATCAACGCTTGAACCTGGTGATGTTCTTTTTATCGATGAGATTCATAGAATGCCAAGGCATATTGAAGAAATATTATATCCTGCAATGGAGGATTTCTATTTAGATATAATTGTTGGTAGTGATGGTAATTCTAGAAATATTAAAATAGATTTGCCACCTTTCACTTTAATTGGAGCGACAACTAGAGCGGGTGATTTAACATCTCCACTTAGAGATAGGTTTGGAATTGTTTTAAAACTAGAATATTATACAATTGATGAGCTTAATGCTATTGTTAATAGAACTAGTAGAGTATTAGATTTTAGTATTGAAAAGGAGGCTTCGCTCGAACTTGCTAAAAGAAGTAGAGGAACTCCGAGAATTTCAAATAGATTATTTAAAAGAGTAAGAGATTTTGCGCAAGTAAAAGAAGAAGAAAAAATTAGCATTAAAACTGCTAAAGAGAGTTTAGAAAAGTTGAAAGTAGATGAAAAAGGTTTGGATAGTACCGATTATAATTTGCTTAAGTCTATCATTGAAAAGTTTGATGGTGGACCAGTTGGTATAGATGCTATAGCATCATCAATAGGTGAAGAAGTAACTACTATTGAAGATGTATATGAGCCTTATTTACTTCAAATTGGTTTTTTAAAAAGAACTAATAGAGGAAGAGTGGTGAGCAAAAAGGCATATGAACATTTAAATATTAATAAAGAAGGAAGGTTATTTTAATGAGTGAAATTATTGCAATTGTAGGACCAACTGGAGTTGGTAAAACAAAACTAAGCATTAAGCTTGCTAAAGAGCTAGATGGGGAGATTATAAATGCCGATAGTACTCAAGTATATAGAGGACTAGACATTGCAACAGCAAAGGCAAATAAAGAGGAACAAGAAGGTGTAGTTCATCACCTTTTAGATATAAAGGATGTCAAAGAAGATTATAGTGTTTATGATTTTCAAAAAGATGCGACTAATAAGATCGATGAAATAAAAAAAAGAGGTAAAGTGCCAATTTTAGTTGGAGGAACGGGTTTGTATATTAAAGCATTATTATATGGGTATGATTTTGATAAAGAAGAAGCATACGACTCTTTTGATGAATTAACTACAAAAGATTTATATGAAACATTGCTTAGCTTAGACCCTAAAACTAAGATTCATAAAAATAATAGAAAAAGAATAGTAAGAGCTATAAATTATACTAAAAGCACGGGTAAACCATTTTCAGAAAAACCGAAGCATGATAACTTAGTTTATAATGCAACTGTAATTGGGTTAACTACCGATAGAAAGAAATTATATGATGTTATTAACCAAAGAGTAGATAATATGCTTGAATTGGGTCTTTTGTCTGAAGCAAAAGAATTATATGATAATAATATTAGGACTAAAGCTGTTATGACACCTATTGGATATAAAGAGTTATTTCATATGTATGATGGAATTGCCTCTTTAGACGAGGTTGTAGATATGATAAAGAAAAATAGTAGAAATTATGCTAAGAGGCAGTTAACATGGTTTAACAATCAAATGGATGTCAAATGGTTTGATGTTAATTATCAACATTTTAATGAAACTATTGAGGAAGTTTTAGATTATTTAAAAGAAAAAAGAACTAATTTAAATTAGTTCTTTTAATTTGCAAGCGTAAATACGTTTTTATCATATATATGTTG
>SKIH01000004.1 GCA_007116525.1 Bacilli bacterium | reverse complement strand
TTAGAATTTGAAAAAATTATTATGTATATGATTGATGAGAGAGATAAGTATAAAAAAGAGAAAAACTTTGAAAAAGCTGATGAAATAAGAGATGAATTAGAAAAAAAAGGTGTAACTATAAAAGATACTAAGGAAGGGACAGTTTATGAAACTTAACTGTTCTTTTTAATGAGGAGGATATTATGGATGGAATAATTATTGTTGATAAAGAAAAAAATTGTACTAGTAGAGATGTAGTTAATATAGCAAGTAGAGTATTGAAAACTAAGAAAGTAGGACATACTGGAACTTTAGATCCTATCGCAACAGGTGTTTTAGTTTTGTGTGTTAATAAAGCTACTAAAGTTGCTGAACTATTGACTGCGAGTGATAAAGAATATATCGCTAAAGTGGAATTAGGGTATATTACTGACACTTTAGATAGTGAGGGTACAATTATCAAAGAGGAATATAAAAACATTTCTTTTGAGGAAATCAATAAAGTAATCAAAAAATTTGTAAAAACATATAACCAAGAAGTTCCCATATACTCAAGTGTAAAAGTAAAGGGGAGAAAACTTTACGAATATGCTAGAGAAGGTATACCTATTGAACCTCCTGAAAAGGAAGTTACTATATATGATTTAGAATTGTTAGAATACGATGGAAAATTTTTAACTTTTAGATCAAAAGTTAGTAAAGGAACATACATTAGAGCTTTAATAAGGGATATTTTAAATGAATTAGGAACTATTGGAACTATGGTGGAGCTTAGAAGAATATCTCAAGGCAAGTTTAATGTTAAAGAAGCAATATCGATGGAAAGTTTAAAAAATGGTGATTTTTGTTTAACTAGCATTAGAAACTTTTTAGATGCAAAAGTTGTTAAATTAGAAGATAACATCTCAAAAAAAGTATTAAATGGTCATCCAATTGAGTTGGATTATGTCGGTGACTATATATTGTTTGTTAAAGATGATATTGATGTTGCAATTTATGTATTTAAAGACAATGGTTATAAACCTTTTAAAGTTTTGAATAATAGTTGAAAAAAATAATTAATTGGTGTATAATTTCATAAGTACTTATTTCTAGGTTTTTGAGCTCCGACTTAGACTTGGATATAAGCGTATTTATATGAAAGGAGAAATTTATGGCAATCACAAAAGAAGAAAAAGCAAAAATTGTAAAAAAGTTTGCTAGAGGCGAAGGGGACACTGGTTCACCTGAGGTTCAAATTGCAGTTTTAACTGCTGAGATCAATCAACTTACTGATCACTTTAAAGAACATAAACATGATTTTCATTCAAAGCGTGGGCTTTTGAAAAAAGTTGGTCAAAGAAGAGCGATGCTAAATTATTTAGCTAAAAATGATGTTCAAAAATATCGTAAAGTTGTTAAAGAATTAAACTTAAGAAAATAATTATACATAATAAGTAGGCACTCTTTTTAAGAGTGCCTTTATATTATAAATTTACAAAAGAAAGAGGTAAAATATGAAGAAAACATATGAATTAGACTTTTATGGAAAAAACATAGTAGTCGAAACAGGAGAACTTGCTAAACAAAGTAATGGTTCGGTTTTAGTTAGAAGTGGAGAGTCTGTTGTTTTAACTAATTCTGTAATGAGCAAAAAAGCTATAGATGCTGATTTTTTCCCACTTATGGTTGTTTATCAAGAAAAGTTATATTCAGTAGGTAAAATACCTGGTGGATTTATTAAAAGGGAAGGTAGACCAACTGATAATGCTACGTTGTCAGCTAGATTGATAGATAGACCACTTAGGCCTTTGTTTGCTGATGGTTTTAGAAACGAAGTACAAGTTATTAATACGGTTTTGAGTGTTGATCCAAAATCATCACCTGAAATGATGGCTATGTTTGGTTCGTCATTATCATTATCAATTAGTGATATCCCATTTGATGGTCCTATTGCAGGGGTTGTTGTTGGAAGGATTAACGGAGAACTTATAATTAACCCAAGTGAAAAAGAATTAGAAAATAGTGATATTAATCTAATAGTAGCTGGAACAAAAGATGCAATTAATATGGTTGAGTCTTCAGCTAGTGAAGTTAGTGAAGAAGAAATGATTGATGCTATTATGTATGGTCATGAAGCTATTGTTAAATTGGTTGAATTCCAAGAAATGATAGTGAAAGAAATCGGGAAAGAAAAAGTTGAAGTTGAGCTTGTTAAGTTTGATGAAGATTTAGTAAAAGAAGTTAACGATTTTGCAAAAGATGATATGTATAAAGCTGTTCAAATTAAGGAAAAATTAAAAAAATATGAAGCGATTGACACTGTTATTGAAAACACTATTAATCATTTCAATGAAAAAAATGAAGGCAGCGATAACATAGAGAAGCTTATTTCTAATGTTAAGAAAATCGTTCATGATGTAGAAGCTGATGCTGTTAGAAGTATTATTGTTAAGGATAAAATTAGACCTGATGGTAGAGAAATGAAAGAGATTAGAGATCTGTCAGGAAGCGTTGATTTACTTCCAAGAACTCATGGTTCATCTGTATTCACTAGAGGTGAAACTCAAGCTTTAGCAGTAACTACTTTAGGTGCGCTTAATGAACATCAAATTATTGATGGATTAGGTATAGAAGATCAAAAGAGATTCATGTTACATTATAATTTCCCACCTTTTTGTGTTGGAGAAACTGGTAGATATGGTCCTCCAGGTAGAAGAGAAGTAGGACATGGTGCTTTAGGAGAAAAAGCGTTATTACAAGTTTTACCTAATGAAGAAGATTTTCCATATACGATTCGTATTGTTTCAGAAGTTCTTGAAAGTAACGGTTCATCTTCACAAGCTACTATTTGTGCAGGTTGCATGTCTTTAATGGCAGCAGGTGTTCCAATTAAAGCTCCAGTTGCAGGAATTGCAATGGGTCTTGTTAAAGACGAAGACGATTACACAGTATTAACCGATATTCAAGGTTTAGAAGATCATATGGGAGATATGGATTTTAAAGTCGCTGGAACAAAAGATGGAATTTGTGCACTACAAATGGATATAAAAATAAAAGGTGTAACTAAAGAAATAATGAAAGAAGCTTTAGAAGATGCTAAAGAAGCTAGAATAAAAATTTTAGATTTTATGACATCTGTAATACCTAACCCAAGAAAAGAACTTGGTAAGTATGCACCAAAAACTGAAAGGTTTAAAATCAAACCTGAGAAAATTAAAGAAGTTATTGGTCGTGGTGGAGAAACTATTACTAAAATCATTCAAGATGCAAGTAATGTTATAAGCGTTAATGATAAAAATGCTGTTAAGATTGATATCGATGAAGAGGGTAATGTTATTTTATATCACACTGATAAAGAAGTTATAACTCGAGCTTTAGATATGATTAAAGATTTAACAAAAGAAGTTGAAAAAGGTGAAATTTATAATGGTAAAGTTGTTAAAGTAGAAGCATTTGGTTGTTTCGTTGAACTTTGGCCAGGAACTGAAGGATTAGTTCATATTTCACATCTTGCGAAAGAAAGAGTTGAAAAAACAGAAGACGTTGTTAAAGTTGGTGATGAGATATTAGTTAAATCACTAGGGTATGACAATAGAGGAAGACTTAATTTATCAAGAAAAGAAGCTATAGAATAAAAAAAACACCGAAAGGTGTTTTTT